>JAAFIT010000426.1 GCA_013298745.1 Sphingomonadales bacterium | reverse complement strand
CAGCGTGCCATAGCTGACCTTGGCGGGGTCGTACTTGATCTCCACCGCTTCGGCGTGGCCGGTCAGGCCGGAGCCGACGACTTCGTAAACCGCCGCGGCCTTGGGGCCACCGGCATAGCCTGAGCGTACCGATTCAACGCCCTTGATGCGTTCAAAGACGCCTTCGACGCCCCAGAAGCAGCCGCCGGCGAACACCGCGGTTTGCAAAGGCCCGGCCTTCAACGGCGCATCAACGGTCGGCGCTGGCGCCGTCACCATGCGCTCGGCAGCGCCAGCGGCGGAGCAGGCGGCAGTGCCGAGCAGGGCAGCAACGAGCAGCGAACGCAACACCATGGTTCAGGCCTTGGCAGGAGTGAAGGTGAGCGCGGCACCGTTCATGCAATAGCGCAGGCCGGTCGGCTTGGGGCCATCATCGAAGACGTGGCCGAGATGGCCGCCGCAACGCCGGCAATGGACTTCGGTGCGTTCCATCATCAGCGAGCGATCGGTGGTCGTGCCGACGGCGTTCTTCAGCGGCGCGTAAAAACTCGGCCAGCCAGTGCCGCTGTCGAACTTGGTGGTGCTGGAAAACAGCGGCACACCGCATCCCTTGCAGGCAAAGGTGCCGGCGCGGTGCTCGTCGTTGAGTGGTGAGGTGAACGGCCGCTCGGTCGCTTCGTGCCGCAGCACGTCATAGGACAGGCCGGGCAGCTTGGCGCGCCATTGCGCATCGGTGAGGGTGTATTCGAACTTGGTCGGCCCTGCCGCGAGCGCTGGCGTAGCGGTGAAGCGTTGCAGAAAGGGCAGGGCGGTGAGGGCGCCCAGCCCGGCGAGGATCACGGTGCGGCGGTCGGTCATGCCGCCTTATACGCGGTGGCACGCCAAAGGGTTACACCCTGCGACATCAATGCTGCAGCCTCATTCGTGTGCCGCGCTCCAGGCTTTGCCCTGCGCCGCCGCCAGCGCCACCATGTCACCGATGACGGCGTTGACGTCGAGAAGATGCAGCCCCCAGCTTTCGACAATCTGGCCGTTGAAGACGACATCGCCGCCGATGCTATCGGTGCGCGGATCGGCCGGGTTGGCATCGGTGCGGATGGCGAGGACATTGGCGCCAGCGAGTGTCTGACATTCGCCGCTGAGCAGCCCCGGCAGCGCGACAAAGGGTGTCGTCACCGTCACGCCCTTGGCCCATGCTGGCTGCGCCGAGGCATTGTCGACAATCGCCGAACCGGCCGGCAGCAGCGCAGTCAGCGGCGCGCGGCCACCGGCGAGCGCGGCCGGATTGACACAGGCAACCGCCATTCCCGGCGTGGTCGTGCGGCCAAAGCGGCTGTCCGCCGGCGGCGCCTTGCCATCACGGAACGATACCCAGGCGACAACGCAACCGGTCTGGCGGGCGCCGCGACACAAAGGCGTTGATTTCAGTTCGCCGCCAAGGTCCTTGCCAGCCGGCACCAGCAGATTGTTGCCGGGGATATAGGCGGCAACCAGTTGGCGGGCGACCGGTTTGCCTTCGATCTCGTTCTGCAGCAGCGCCTTGATGACACCGCTGCCCTGGCTGTGGCCGACAAGAACGACGCCGCGGCCGCCATTGTCACGCGCCAGATAGTCGTTCCACGCCGCAACAACGTCGCGATAGGCCATCATCCGGTCGGCGTCGGTCGCCTGGCCCAGCAACACATCGCGCAACGCCTTCAGCGTCACCTGGCGATACATTGGCGCAAACGGCCGGCAGACGGTGCGGAACGGCGCGAACTGCACCTTGGCGACGCGGGTTTCGGCGGCGTCGATGCTCAGGTCGCTGTTGCCGGTCGTGTCGGTCGACACCGTCGGATAGACATAGAAACAGTCGATTGCCGCCTTGGGGTCGGCCGGCGCATTGGCAACAACGGTCGTGCGGCCATTGGCGGCGACCTTGGTGACGGCGATATCCGTGGCACAGGCATCGGTCCGGCCCGGACGGCACAGCCAATTGGCGTCCTGGGTATAGTCCGGCGCTACATAGGCGGGGGCCTGCGCCGCCGCCGGGGCGGCGAGCAGCGCAGCAACAACCAGGCTGCGCATCTTACCAGCCGGCCTTCAGGCGCGGCGAGACGTCCATGCCCATGCGTTCGAGCGCGGTGGCGATCTTTTCGCGTCCTGCATCATTTTCGGCCCAGAACATCGGGCCGCCGCGATAAACCGGCCAGCCATAGCCATTGATCCAGACGATATCGATGTCGCTGGCGCGCTGCGCCATGCCTTCATCGAGGATCTTGGCGCCTTCATTGACCATCGGATAGAGGCAGCGTTCGAGGATTTCCTCGTCGGAAATCTCGCGGCGGTTGATGCCCTTTTCGGCGGCATAATCGAGGATGATCTGTTCGGCGACAGGCGAGGGCGTGCGGTTGCGCTCGGCATCATAATCGTAAAAGCCCTTGCCGTTCTTCTGGCCGCGCAGCCCGGCTTCGCAGAGGCGATCGCGGACAGTTTCACCCTTCGACGTGTCCGCCGACCAGCCGATATCGAGCCCGGCAAGGTCGCTCATCTGGAACGGCCCCATCGGGAAACCGAAATCGGTCAGCACGCGATCGACATCGGCCGGGCGGGCGCCTTCGAGGATCAGCTTGTTGGCCTGGAGCTGGCGGGCGCCGAGCATGCGGTTGCCGATGAAGCCATGGCAGACACCCGAGACAACGCCGATCTTGCCGATCTGCTTGCCGACCGCCATCGCGGTGGCGAGGACCTGCTTGTCGGTCTTGGCGCCGTTGACGACTTCGAGCAGGCGCATGACGTTCGCCGGCGAGAAGAAGTGCATGCCGAGCACGCTTTCCGGACGCTTGGTGGCGCTGGCGATTTCATCGACATTGAGATAGCTGGTGTTCGATGCCAGCACCGCGCCGGGCTTGCAGATCGTGTCGAGCTTGCCGAAAATGTCCTTCTTGATCGCCATGTTCTCGAACACGGCTTCGATCACCAGATCGGCGTCTTTCAGGTTTTCAAGCGCCAGCGTCGGGATGAGGCGGCCCATGCGGGCTTCGACCTCTTCCATCGAGAAGCGGCCCTTCTTGGCGCTGTTCTCGTAATTCTTGCGAATGACGGCAACG
>JAAFIT010000425.1 GCA_013298745.1 Sphingomonadales bacterium | reverse complement strand
AAGCGGCAGCCGCTTCACAATTTGCCCTGACGCGCCTCGTGGCGGAATTCGAGGGCGATCAACAGGCCCTTGGCGATCCGCATGAGCCCGAGCGTCAGCACGAGCGCAAGCGGGCCCCAGAGCAGCACATGGACGTACCAGGGTGGCTCACGTGTGAGCTCGAGCCACATCGCCAGCCCGGTGACGATCGCGCCGACAATGAGAATGAGAAAGCTCGCGGCGCCGTCGCCGACATTGAAGGCCTGGAAATCCAGCCCGCAAACCGTACAGCGCGGCGCGAACGTGATGAGGCCGGCGAACAACCGGCCCTCGCCGCATCGCGGGCAACAGCCGGTGAGCGCCGTTCTACCCGGCGCGACCGGCGCCGGGGATGGAGCCTCAGCCAAAGGCGCTACGCGTCACGGCGGCGCCGAAGTTCGAACCCCAGACATAGATGGAGATGAACAGGAACAGCCAGACGACATCGACGAAGTGCCAGTACCAGGCAGCCGCTTCGAAGCCGAAATGCTGCTGCGGCGTGAAATGGCCCTTGTAGGCGCGGGCAAGGCAGACGGCGAGGAAGATGGTGCCGATGATGACGTGGAAACCGTGGAAGCCGGTCGCCATGAAGAAGGTCGAGCCATAGATATTGCCCGACATGCCGAATTCGGCGTGCTTGTATTCGAACGCCTGCACGCAGCTGAAGATCACACCGAGGATGATGGTCAACCACAGGCCCTGCTTGAAGCCCTTGCGGTCGCCATGGATCATCGCGTGGTGCGCCCAGGTGACGGTGGTGCCCGACAGCAGCAGGATGACGGTGTTGATCAGCGGGAAGACGAAGGGGTCGAGCAGTTCGACGCCGGTCGGCGGCCATACGCCATCGATGCCTTCGTGCATGCTGGGGAACAGCGCCGCGTTGAAATAGGCCCAGAACCAGGCGACGAAGAACATCACTTCCGAAGCGATGAACAGGATCATGCCATAGCGGTGGTGAAGCTGGACGACCGGGGTGTGGTCGCCGGTATTGGCTTCCTCGACAACGCTCGCCCACCAGAAGAAGAACATCGCGGTGACGGCGGCGAGGCCGAAGAAGAACACCGGCATGCCCCAGGCCGCCTTGTGCATCCAGCCGATTCCGCCTGCGGCGAGAACCATCACGGCGGCCGACATGGCGATCGGCCATGGCGACGGATTGAGGATGTGAAAATCGTGGGTTTTACCGGCGGCCATCTGGCTTCAGCCCCTGTTGCGTGAAATTGCGGATGATGCGGTGGCGCTTACCGGCTTTGCAGCCGGATTGTCCACCGGGAAGAAGGTGTAGCTGAGCGTGATTTCGTCGATTTTCTTCGCATCCGGGTCATCAAGGATAGCAGGATCGATGAAATAGGTGACGGGCATCTCGACCGTCTCGCCGCCAGCGAGCGTCTGCTCGGTGAAGCAGAAGCATTCGATCTTGCGGAAATAGGCGCCGGCGACATCGGGTGAGACGTTGAAGATGGCGCGCCCGGTTGTTGGTGTTGCCGAAAGATTGGTGGCGGTGAAATAGCCCAGCCGCTTTTCGCCGATCTTGATCGTCGTCTCGCGGTCACGCGGGGCGAAAGTCCAGGCCATGCCGGGGGCGGTGTTCGAATCGAAACGGATCTTGATGGTCCGGCCGCCCAGCGCGCGCAGCGTCGCGTCTCCCGGAACCGCAGAGGCTTCGGCGCGGCCCGTGGTGCCGCCAAAGCCCGTCGCCTGGCAGAACAGCCGGTATAGTGGCACGCTGGCATAGGCGAGGCCGATCATGGCGACCGCCAACAGCGCTGCCATCAGCCCGGTGCGGCGCTTGGCGCGATCGAGGGTGACTTCGGTCATGGCTTCGTTGCGGCCGGGCCTGCGGCATTCGCATCGACCAGCGGTTTGCCATTCGGCATGCCGGGCGCCATGCGGACCACGGTGATGCCATAGAACAGCACCACCAGCGCCCCGAGCACGAGCCCAAGCGCGATATTCCGTGATCGCCGCTTGGCGGCAAAGGCGGCGCGTTCGGCCGGCGTCCAGCTTGCGGTGGTATCGGGGATCATGCCAGCAACAACCGATCAGCAACGAGCGCCCCGAACAGGCAGGCCAGATACAACAGGCTGAACTTGAACAGCTGCTTTTCAGCCGCCATGTCCTTCGCCAGCGTCGCCTTGCTCAGCGAGACCTTCACCGCCAGCGCCATGAAGATGATGCCGAGCACGACAGCGGTGCCGCCGTAGGCCCAGCCCGTCAGGCCGAGCACGGCCGGCGCGATGGTGACCGGGACGAGCAGCGCCGAATAGGCGAGGATCTGCTTGCGGGTATTGGCAAGGCCATGGGTGACCGGCAGCATCGGTACACCGGCCTTGGAATAATCGGCCTCCATGAACAGCGCCAGCGCCCAGAAGTGCGGTGGGGTCCACAGGAAGATGATGGCGAAGAGCAGCCAGGGCAGCAGCGATGTGTCACCCGTCACCGCAGCCCAGCCGACGATGACCGGGAAAGCGCCAGCGGCACCGCCGATGACGATATTTTGCGGCGTCCGGCGCTTCAGCCAGACGGTATAGACGACAACATAGAACAGGATCGAAACCGCCAGCCAGAAAGCGGCAACCCAGTTGACCGCCAGCCCCATGATGGCGACCGAGCCGATGCTGAGCGCGATGGCGAAATTGAGCGCTTCGTGCGGCTCCATCTTGCCGGCGGGCAGCGGCCGGTTGGCGGTACGCTTCATCAGCGCGTCGATATCGGCTTCATACCATTGGTTGAGCGCGCCCGACGCGCCAGCGGCCACGGCGATGCACAGGATTGCGGTGAAGCCGAGGAAGGGGTGGATGGTGCCGGGCGCGGCAATCATCGCGCAGGCGGCGGTAAAGACAACCAGGGTCATCACCCGCGGCTTCAACAGCGCGAAATAATCACGCCATTCCGCAAAGGCCGTAACCGGCGCGTTCGCGGATGGGAGGTTCGGTTGGGTCATTTCAACGGTCCTGCCCCTCCCGCGAACGGGAGGGGCGTCACGGCCTCACTTGATGATCGGCAGGGTTTCGAACTGGTGGAACGGCGGCGGCGAGGACAGCGTCCACTCCAGCGTCGT
>JAAFIT010000424.1 GCA_013298745.1 Sphingomonadales bacterium | reverse complement strand
ATCGCCGGTTCGCTCAAGGCCCCCGTTCTCGGGCTCTACGGCGCCCTCGACAAGGGCATTCCGGTGGCGGATGTCGAGGCGATGCAGGCGGCGCTTGTCGCCGGCAAGGCCAATCCGGCCAGCGCCCGCAGCGCCATCAAGCTCTACCCCAATTCCGATCACGGCTTCCTTGCCGACTACCGCCCCAGCTTCAACCCGGTCGACGGCCCGGACGCCTGGGGACGGCTGCTGGCACACTTCAAGGCGAACGGGGTGTAGCGCCCTATCCGTCGGTGCCGGATATCAGGTCTTCAAGCTGGTCGAGTTGTTCCGGCAGGCCAGCCGCCGAGCCCTGAAGTGCCTCTTCAAGAGCCTCCGCAGTCGGATAGATTTCGTGGAAGGTGAGCAGTGTCTTGCCGCCGCGTTTCGCGAAGGTCACCGTCGTGATTGCACCTTCCTCGCCCTCGTCATTCGTCCAGACGATGCGCTGGTTCGGCACCACGTCCAGATACTTGCCATAAAAGACCATGGTGTCGTGACCGCCGGTGCTGAACTCCAGCCGGTATTTGCCACCGGTCCGCACCTCCATTTCACAGCCGATAAGCGAAACACCGGCGATCGATTTCGGCATCCACCAGCGCTTGAACAACTCGGGCTCGCTCCACGCCTGGTAAACCGTCGCCGGTGGTGCGTCGAAGATCCGGGTGACAACGAGTTCGCGGTCGCCCTTGCGTTCGACGAATGTGCGGTTCGGCGCACCTCCCAAGTCGTTAGCCTCGCTGGTCATCGCCTTCCCCCTGTTTCAACTCGCTGATGATGGTGTCCAAGGCATTGAAACGCGCCTCGAACAGCTGACGATGGGCTTCGATCCATGCGGCTTCCGCCGCGAGACCGCGCGTGCCGAGTGTACAACGTCGCACCCGCCCAACCTTTTCCGTGACGATCAGCCCAGCCTGTTCGAGCACCTGAACATGCTTCTTCATGCCTGTCAGCGTCATCCTGAACTGCTCGGCGAGACTGGTGATCGATGCGTCCGCCCGCCCGAGTTGCGCGATGATGCCGCGCCGCGTCGCATCGGACAGCGCGGCGAACGACTGATCGAGGGCAGGATCCAAATACTGAACCATTTGGTTCAGTTTAGAGTGCATAGACTGAAAGCGCAACCAATGCGATCGATCGAAGTCCCGTATTGGTGGCTTAAGGCATGACGACCGTGTCGGATCGCCATGCCCCGGCGAAAACCGGCCTGGTCAATCGATCCGGTTGAAGTGGGTCGTTTCCAGTTTTGGAAGCTTGTCGCCGGCCCAGATAATGGTTTCCGTCATGGATTTGCGATCTTTGGCGACAGTGTAGACCCGCGTTGAAAGCGGCGCGCCATTTTTGCCCAAGGTCATGACCAAGGTGTTCGGCGCGGGCTGGCGCAAGGCGACTGTATCGATGAAATCCATGTTGCCCGATACGGGTACAGGGACCCCGTCGAGTGCCGCAGTTGATTCAGCGTGCGTGCTAAGGCCATCCGGGGAGACGATTTCAATGAGTGTTGTCCATTTCTGATCAGGCGATACGCGGAACGTCATCGTCACCCGTTGCGGCCGTTCCCCTTCTGGAATGCGCGCGACATCAAGCGACCAGCGTCCGACCAGCGGCAATGGCTTTGATGCGGCAACTTCGGCTTGTGCAAAATCGGCCTGGGACGGCGATGGTGCTGCCGCAACCACCAAAGCAACAGCGAAGATCGGGATAGCGAAAAGCATGGCAATCAGTCCTTTCGAGCTATTGAACCCGCTCGTTGCGGGCGGCTCGAGGGTGTTGCTGGTGATGCCTTGCGTCGGAAGACCGATTTTCTCGTCACCAGTTTTCTGGGTGTCCAACAGGCGCGCCAACTCCCGGCTACTGCCGATTCCGGTCTTGCGACGCGCAGTGCGCAAGCGCTCATTGATCGACGTTTCCGAGCGGCCAAGCCGTACAGCGATGGTCTTGGCCGTATGACCGGCTGCCAGCAAGCGCAGAACCTCGAGTTCGCGCTCGTTAAGGCTGGATGACGATCCAAACGCGTGTTCGGTTGCAGACATGACCTGTTCTCACCATAGGGCCCGAAACACGTCCATCCCAATTTTATTGGGGTGCAGATCTCTCGCATTGCTTCCACCGCTTGCGCGCTGCGATCGCCGATCGCGATTCTCAGCCAATCGCTGAGACCGATTGAAGGTTGCTGCCCCCGAGCCTGTCAGTGACGCCAGCCGTTGACGAACATCCGAAAGCGCTCGTTTCATCTCTTCTGGTTCGATGCCGATTGACCCGGCTCCCGTCCTCTGAGACAGGCAAGCAAAGCGCATTGCAAAGGGTTAATGATGAAGATTGCACATTTCCTAACAGCGGCCACGCTGCTCGCTAGCGCCGCGGCAGCGGACGCCAGTACGCTCGTCTATACCATCACCGGCATCGGCGAAGCACGCACGACGAGCCTAGCGTTTGATTATGGCACGGGTGAGTATGTTGAACCGCCGACGGACATCTTTTTCGGCACCGGAGCGTTTTCCGCTGTTTTCAAGGCCAGTGTCGGCAATCTGCCGCCGAACAATCCGCCTACCGGCGGAACGTTCGACTACTCGTCCTCTGGCGGCACACCCAACTTTCTCAGCAGCACCTCGTCGGCCTTTATTGGCGGAGAGGAATTCGGCATCGCGAGCAATGGTAGCATCTCGAGCCGCATCGGCGGCCCTTACGACTTTAGCCCCGCCTATATATTGTCCGACGTCGCCAGTCGGGTGGACTATAGCAACCCAATCCGCACCTACTACGACTCGGGCGCGCTGAAGTCTGAAACAACCTATGAAAGCTACAATCAGTTTTACAGCTTTTCAGGCGGCACGGTCGTCGTCGACAGCGTGGCGCTTCCCGGCTTTGCCAATGGCGGCTCGATACAGTCGATCTTTACCCAGAACGTTCAGTCATTCGACGAAGACGGCACGCGCCGCGTGAACTATTTTTCGACACGACAGTTTATTGGAAACGGCACAGTCACATTGTCGGTTGAGACGACTGCGGCTGTGCCCGAACCCGAGAACTGGGCGTTAATGATCATTGGCTTCGGCCTCATCGGAA
>JAAFIT010000423.1 GCA_013298745.1 Sphingomonadales bacterium | reverse complement strand
GCGCGAAGAGCTTATTCAGGGGCGGATCGCCGCCATCAGGCCGTTCCTGACCGGCTTGTCGGCGGCGGAGCAGGAGACGCTGGGGGCGTTGCTCCATAAGATACTGTCGTCGATGGAGACGACCGATCTGGAGCGCTGCAATCTCTGCCGACTGTGCGACGATCGCGTCTGTACAGATTGTCCGATTCCGGCCGATTTCCGCTTCCAGGCGTCGGCAAACTGAGCCCGGCTGTGCTTGCGCCGGGCAGTCGCCCGCCCATGATCACCAGCCTCTCGGCAATCGAGGCACGGCGGATCGCGCTTGCGGCCATTGGTCTGGCGTCACCGCGGCCGGCGCGGCGGGGTGTCGGCGCCCTCAACGCCATCATCGACCGGCTTGGCCAGGTGCAGATCGATTCCGTCAACGTGCTTGCCCGCGCGCATTATCTTCCCGCCTATTCGCGTCTCGGTGCCTATGACAATGCTGCCTTCGACCGGCTCGCCATCGGGCCAAATCGCCGCCTGTTCGAATATTGGGGCCATGAAGCGTCGCTGATCGATGTCGCGCTGCAGCCGGCGCTGCGCTGGCGCATGGCGGACGCGCGTGACCTCGTCAGCGGTTATGTCGGCTTGCGCCGCTTCGCCCGCGAGCGCCGCGACTTCATCGATGCGGTGCTGCGCGAGATCGACACGCGCGGACCCCTTGCGGCGCGCGACCTCGAAGACGGTGGCCGCGCGACCGGTAGCTGGTGGGGCTGGTCCGATGGCAAGCGAGCGCTGGAATGGTCGTTCCTCGCCGGCCTGGTCACGACGCACGCGCGTCGCGGCTTCGAACGGGTGTATGACCTGACCGATCGCGCGCTTCCACACGCCGCAAGCGTGCCAACACCGCCACGCGACGCAGCACAGCGCCAGCTGTTGATGGTTGCGGCACGCGCGCTCGGCGTCGCGACCACGGGCGATCTCAGGGCGTATTGGCGGATCGGCCCGGCCGACGCTGCCGCCCGCGTTGCCGAGCTGGTCGAGATGGGCGCGCTGCTGCCGGTGCGCATCGAAGCCTGGGACAAGCCAGCGTACATTCCCGCTGACCCGCCCTCATCGAGACGGCCAAAGGCGGCGGCGCTGGTGTCGCCATTCGACCCGCTGCTGTGGGAGCGCGACCGCGCCGAACGCCTGCTCGGCTTTCGCTATCGCATCGAGATCTACACGCCGGCGCACAAGCGCGAGTACGGCTATTATGTACTGCCCTTCCTCATGGGTGATCGCATCGCGGCAAGGCTCGATCTCAAGGCTGATCGCGCCGGATCGTGCCTGATCGTTCAAGCCGCGCATCTGGAGACTGGAGCATCCGTCGATGTGACGGCAAACGCCTGCGCGATCGAACTGCTCGAGCTGGCGCTTTGGCTCAAGCTTCCATCCGTGCAGGTCTGCCCGAAAGGCTCACTGTCTTCGGCACTTGCTCATGCGCTTTGCGGCGGCAAGCCGACCCCTCTCGTCGGCCTCTAGTCGAAAAGCCGAAGGGACCTGCCTGTGCAAACTACCGTCCGCAAGGGGACCGGCAAAATCTTGCACAGTGCAAGTGCCGCTGTGTCTCAAACACGTGTTATCGGCAATTGAGGGTCTTCGTCGATCCTCAAGCGCGCTGTTTGCAGCCTGACCGGCGGTTCCAGACAGAATCTCGCCACCGATGCCTTGTGTGATGCACGCCTCGAAGCCAAGCTTCTCGCCTTGGGTTTAATGGGGGAGCGAGCAAATGCGTATCGAGACCATCGCGGTCCATTCTGGTCGATCGATAGACCCGACGACCGGCGCCGTCAGCGCGCCGCTGCATCTCTCGACCACGTTCGAGCGTCACAGCGACGGGAGCTTTCCCCGGGGCTTCGAGTATAGCCGTGACGACAATCCCAACAGACGATCGCTTGAAACATGCCTGGCCGCGCTGGAAGGCGGCGTTGCTGCAGTCGCATTTTCATCGGGCATGGCGGCAATCTCGGCATCGATTGAAGCGCTGCAGATCGAGCACAAGGGCCGCCTTGTGCTGCCGCGCGACATGTATTTCGGAATCCGGCCGATGCTTGCCGAAACGGCCTTTGGTCGTTCGATCGACACAGTGGTTGTCGACATGGCCGATCTCGCCGCCGTCGAAGCCGTCTGTAGGGCTGCGAAGCCAGGCATCATCTGGATCGAAACCCCTTCAAATCCGTTGGTCAGCGTCGTCGACATTGCCGCGGTAGCGGCGATCGGCAGGGCGCACGGTGCCGCGATTGCGGTCGACAACACTTGGGCAACGCCGGTGCTGCAACAGCCCTTGCAGCTCGGCGCCGATCTCATCGTTCATTCACTGACCAAATACATCGGCGGCCATAGCGACGTAATGGCGGGTGCAGCAATCGTTCGGGAGCACGGTACGCATCACGACGAGCTGCGCGCCATCCAGCGTCATCGGGGGGTCCTGGCTTCACCGTTCGACAGTTGGCTGGCGCTGCGCGGGATTGCAACGCTGCCAGCCCGAATGGCGGTTCACAACGCAAACGCGCTTGCCGTTGCCAGCTTTCTGGAGACGCACCCCGCGGTGGCAAAGGTTCATTATCCGGGCCTGCCTTCCCATGCCGGCCATGAAGTCGCCACGCGCCAGATGCGAGGGTATGGCGGCATGGTCTCGTTCGAGGTCCGCGGCGGCGAGCGGGAAGCGATGCTGGTGGCAGCGACACTCGGGATATTCACGCGAGCGACTAGCCTTGGCGGCAACCACAGCTTGGTGGAACATCGTGCGTCGGTTGAGGGGCCGGAAACGACGGCACCGCCGTCATTGCTAAGGCTTTCGATCGGCCTGGAAAATGCAGCCGACTTGATCGATGACCTAAGTCGGGCTCTCAGATCGATATGAAGGCAGTCGACGTCTTTCATTGCATCGCCGGAACTCTGAAAACCAAAGGATACGGAATCTGCCGGAGCGGCTAATGGCTGGCTAATGTTGGTATCGACCTGTCTGCTGGTGCCCGCGCAAACATCGGAGAAATTATGCAGATTGGCTTGATCGGAGGGATCGGACCCGCTGCGCAGGATTATTATACCCGCTTGCTCATTGCCCATTTCGCCGACGCCAAAGT
>JAAFIT010000422.1 GCA_013298745.1 Sphingomonadales bacterium | reverse complement strand
ATCGATGACAGATAGGCGGAACCAAAGGCCAATACTTCGGGGCGCAACAGAAACCGCCGGCCGACCTGTGCGACATAGCCGAGTCCGACCAGCGTATTGAGGCAGCGCCGCGCCACCGCCGGCGACAGGCCGGTGACGACGGCGACCTCGGACAACGCCATTTCGGGGTGGGCGGCATCAAAGGCGCGCAGCACGCTGAGGCCGCGCTCCAGCGTTGACAGATATTCGGGATCTTTGGGTTCACGCACCGCCATGGCCGCAAGCGCTATGGGCAGGGCGGTCATCGTGCAAGCCCTTACGCAGCCACATCCGGAACGTTACGGCCCAGTATCGCCGCATTGTCGGCGCCGAGCAGTGGCGGCGCGGTGACGGTCAGCGCGCGCTCGCCGTCGAAACTGAGCGGCGAACGGATGGTGCGGAAGTCGCCCATCGGGCCGGGCGCGGTGATTTCGAGTTGCAGGGCGTGGGCCTGCGGCGAATCGAGCACCTCGCGCGACGTCGCGACCGCAGCATTAGGCACCTCGAGTTCGGTCAGCCGCGCCGTCCATTCGGCGCGGCTGCGAGTGGCGAAGACCGGCGCGAGATAAGCCACGACGTCTTCATAATGGGCAATGCGCGCATCGCGGCTGGCAAAGGCCGGCAGGCCGAGCATGTCCGGGCGATCGACGGCAATAGCCAGATTTTCCCAGAACTTCGGCGGCGACGACATGTGCAACGCCAGCCAAAGGCCGTCGCTGCATTGGAAGACATAGGACTGGCTGACATGCGGGCGGCTATAGGGACCCATCAACTGCTTGTCGGACAACAGATGGGTGAAATCATCGAGGTTGAAGTGGCACATTGCCTCGAACATCGACGTTTCAACGAGGCGACCGCGACCGGTTTTGTGGCGATCATGCAGCGCTGCGAGAATGCCTTGGGCGGCATAGAAGCCGGTCATGACATCGGCGACGGCAGGGCCGACGACGCGTGGCCGGGCTGGATTGAGCAACAGCCGCAGAAAGCCGCTGGCGGCCTGGGCCACGGTATCGAACGCCGGGCGATCGCGATCGGGGCCGGTACTGCCAAAGCCCGAGATCGAGCAATAGATCAGCCGCGGATTGATCGCATGCAAACGCTCCGCATCCACGCCGAGCTTCTTGGCGACGCCGGGACGGAAATTCTGGATGAACACATCGGCATCGGCGACCTGGGCATCGAAAGCGGCGCGGTCGGCAGCCGTGCGCGTATCGAGCGTGATGCTTTTCTTGTTACGGTTCCAGGTCTGGAAGTGCGGCGCATAAAGCTGGCCGCGGAAGGCCCGGAAAGGGTCACCGGTCAACGGTTGTTCAACTTTGATGACGGTGGCGCCAAGGTCCGCGAGCATCATCCCGGCGGCGGGGCCGGTTATGAAAGTGCCCATTTCGAGCACCTTGATGTCGGCAAGCGGCAACGCCATCCACTCTACTCCTCTTGCTGCATCGGCCATCGGCTGCCGCAAGGCTGCTGCCAATCCCGCTTGACGATTTTCTACAATCTTCGCATAACGAAAACAAGTTCGAAAATCGAAATCTGGGGAGCAGCGCGATGCGCATCGGAAAACAGGATGCACCCTTCACTGCGATCTGCACGTCAGACGCTGAAACCATCCGGGTGCGCGGCCATGATCTATGCGGCGAGATCATCGGCAAGATGGACTTCACCAGTTACTTCTGGCTGCTCGTTACCGGCGCACCGCCGAGTTCGACGCAGAAGTTCTTCGCCGATGCCGTGCTTGCCGCCATCGCCGAACATGGTCTGGTGCCGAGCGTCGTCGCGACGCGCATGACCTATGCCGCCGCTCCAGAAGCCTTCCACGGCGCCGTTGCCGCCGGCCTGCTCGGCTGTGGGTCGGTCGTGCTGGGCAGCGCCGAAGTTGCCGGACGGTTCCTTGCTGACGTTGTGGCTAGTGGCGACGCCGAGGCCGCAGTGAGAGCACTGCGCGCCGAAAAAAAGGCGATTCCCGGCTTTGGTCATCCCCAACACAGCGATGGCGATCCGCGTGCCAATCTGTTGCTCAAGCTTGCGGCCGACCACAGTATCGAAGGCCCGCATATCGCTGCGCTACGCGCCATCGGCGATTGCCTGCCTTCGGTCATCGGCCGCTCGTTGCCGATCAACGTCAATGGCGCCATCCCGGCGGTGATGCTCGATGTCGGCTTTCCGCTGGCGGCATTGAAGGGCATTTCATTGCTGGCGCGCACCGCCAGCCTGATCGCCCATCTGCAGGAAGAATCCGAACGCCCGATCGGCTTCATGCTGTCGGGCGCGGCAGCGGCAGCGATTTCCTACGACGGCCTTTGACATGACATTGAAAGGACAGACGATGCTGTTTCCCACCTCGCTGGTCGGTTCCTATCCGCAACCCGATTGGCTTATCGATCGCGAAAAGCTGGCGGGGCGATTCCCGCCGCGGGTACGGGCACGCGAACTGTGGCGAGTCCAGCCTGAATATCTCGATCAAGCCCAGGATGACGCGACGCTCATCGCCATTCGCGATCAGGAGCGCGCCGGGCTCGACATCATCACCGACGGCGAGATGCGCCGCGAAAGCTATTCGAACCGCTTTGCCACCGCGCTCGATGGTGTCGATCTCGATAATCCTGGCTCGGCGCTGGATCGCTCCGGCCATCCCAACCCGGTACCGCGCGTTACGGGTCGTATTCGCCGCCGCCATGCCGTTGAAACCCGCGATGTCGCATTTCTGCGCGCCAACACTGATCGGCGCATCAAGATCACCGTACCCGGCCCGTTCACCATGGCGCAGCAGGCGCAGAATGATTTCTATCCGAGCTTGCGGGAGATGGCGCTCGATTATGCCGAGGCGGTGAACGCCGAAATTCGCGATCTGTTCGCAGCCGGCGCCGATATCGTTCAGATCGATGAACCCTATATGCAGGCACGGCCCGATGCGGCGCGCGAATATGGGCTGGAGGCGGTCAACGCCGCGCTCGCCGGTATCACCGGCCAGACAGCGCTGCACATCTGCTTCGGCTATGCCGCGATCATCCACGAACGCCCGTCGGGCTACAGCTTCCTGCCCGAACTTTCCGGGTCGCCGGTGAAGCAGGTTAG
>JAAFIT010000420.1 GCA_013298745.1 Sphingomonadales bacterium | reverse complement strand
GTTGGTCGCCTCGATGCTCGATTCGCACGGCCAGCCCTATCTGGCGGTGGACAGCGACCCCGATGAAGTTGCGCGGCTGCGTGCCGCCGGTCGATCGGTCGTCTATGGCGATGCCCGTCGCCCCGAATTGCTCCACAAGCTGGGGCTCGATTCGGCGCGCGCCGTGGTGTTGACCATCGATGGCGCCCACAGCCTTGAAACCCTGGTCAAGATGATCCGCGAGCGCCACCCGACTCTAAGCGTCGTCGTCCGCGCGCGCGACGCCGATCACGCCAGCCAGCTTTACAATCACGGCGTCAGCGAAGCGGTCCCGGAAACCGTCGAATCAAGCCTGCAACTCGCCGAAGCGGTGCTCGTCGATCTCGATGTGCCGATGGGCAAGGTCATTGCATCAATCCATGCCAAGCGTGCCGAATTGCGCGAACAGATCCAGTCCGGCGCGAGCGGCCCGATTCGCCCGACCGTGCGCAGCCGTGCCAAGGCCGAAATCGTCGACGCATCGGAGTGACCCGCGCCGCGGCTTGACTTCGCTGCAGCGCTTCGCCACCAGCCCGCCCCCGCGACGCGAGTGGAGGCACGGCGATGGACAATGGCTGGGATGCATCGGCACAGGCCTGGATTGCCGATATGGGCGACGACGGCGATTTCGGCCGGCGCTATGTGCTTGATGGCCCGATGCTCGCGCGCATTGCCGCGAAACCGCCCCGGTCGGCACTCGATATCGGCTGTGGCGAGGGACGTTTCTGCCGCATGCTGGCAGCCCGCGGCATCGCAACAACCGGCATCGATCCAACCGTCGCCCTGATTGCCCAGGCGCGGCACCGCCATCCCGAAGGCGTCTATCATGTGGCGCCGGCCGAAGCCCTGCCCCTGCCCGATTCGGCCTTTGATCTGGTGATCTGCTACCTCAGCCTCATCGATATCGACGATCTGCCGACAGCGATTGCCGAAATCATCCGTGTGCTGGCGCCGGGCGGCACGCTGCTCATCGCCAATCTCAACAGCTTCAAATCGGCAAAATCGGGAGATGCCTCGCAAGCCTATCTCGACGAATTCACCACCTGGGAAGAATGGCGCGGCATCCGCATCCGTAACTGGCACCGGCCCTTGAGCCGCTACATGAGTCTGCTGCTCGAGGCTGGCCTGATGCTGCGGCACTTCGACGAACCAAACCCGAGCGGCGGTGATCCAGATAAAGTCTGGCGCTACCGGAAGTGGCCGAATTTCCTGATCATGGAATGGCAAAAGCCGGTTTAGGCGCGTTGGCGATAACGCCTCCGGCGATTGGGGGCCGCAGGCCCCAAACCCCATTGACCTTTTTAGCTCCAGTCTACGGTATTTGGTCCAACCGCTTGAATAATTGGGGTTTAGGGCCGTCGGCCCCAACCGCCGGAGGTTCTAACGCGAAACCTCGATCGCAATACCATGACCTGCATCGGACGCGGCAGGATGCAGCGCCGTCGCAACAACGGCGCCTGACAGCGCGATGGTGGTCAGCAATTGCAGCCACACCGCCGGATGCTCAAACCAGTCCTTGACCTTCGGCGGCTTGGGCAGAACGCGCCTTCCCTTCACCAACGCCTCGGCATGGTCGTGATAGTTGAGCATGCGCTGCTGGTCCTCCTCGGCCCGCTTCGAATGCCAGACCAGCCAACCGACATGCACCAGTAACAGCCCGAGCGACGCGGCGATGACGATCTCGCGCGGCAGTGCGGCAACCTGCCATAGCAAGCCGCCCTGTGCCGCCCAGGCGGTGAAGCTGGCCTGCCATTGGCGGGTGATGCGATTTTCGCGCAGGTCGCGCCGAAAGGTCGCCAGCGCCAGCCAGGCTTCGAACCGGTCCCGGTCGAAGCCTTCGTCCATCAGGCCGGCACAGCTGCGAGTGCCGCCTTGACCGCGGCGATGGCATCGCCGGCCTTGGCGCCATCCGGGCCACCAGCCTGAGCGAAATCAGGGCGGCCGCCACCGCCCTGCCCGCCGAGCGCGGCCGAGGCAAGCCGAACAAAATCAACGGCTGAGCGCGAACCCTTGAGATCATCCGTCACGCCGACAGCCACCGATGCCCGGCCCTCATTGACCGTGACGAGCACCGCGACACCCGAACCGAGCGTCTGCTTTGCGTCGTCGATCAGGCCGCGCAGATTCTTGGCATCCAACCCGTCGAGTACCTTGCCGATAAAGCCGACGCCGCCGATGCTTTCGGGCGCCGCCGCACCGCCCATCGCCGGGCCGGCAAGCGCCAGCGCCTTCTTCGTTTCGGCGAGTTCGCGCTCGAGCTTGCGGCGTTCTTCGGCCCAGGCCTCGATCCGCGCCGGCACTTCATCGGGACGCACCTTCATTGCCGCCGCGGCCGCCTTCAACCGCGCTTCCTGATCAGCCATGAACAGCCGCGCTGCTTCGCCGGTCAGCGCTTCGATGCGGCGAACACCGCTGGCGACGGCGCTTTCGGCGGTAATCTTGAACAATGCAATATCGCCGAGGGCATTGACATGGGTGCCGCCGCATAATTCGGTCGAATAGGTCGCATCTTCATCGCCGCCCATACTGAGCACGCGGACTTCCTCGCCATATTTCTCGCCGAACAAGGCCAGCGCGCCGGCTTCGATCGCCGCATCGGGCGTCATCAACCGGGTGCTGACAGCGCGATTGCCGCGGATCTGGGCGTTGACCTCGGCCTCGACCGCCGCAATGTCCTCGGCGCTCAAGGCGCGCGGCTGGCTGAAATCGAAACGCAGGCGATCGGCAGCGACCAGCGAGCCCTTTTGGGTGACATGACCACCGAGGCGGTTGCGCAGTGCCGCATGCAGCAAGTGCGTCGCCGAGTGGTTGGCACGCAGCCGGGCGCGCTTGTCAACATCCACCATCAGCGCGACGGTATCGCCCACGGCAAGGCTGCCGGTGTCGACGGTCGCATGGTGGACGTGCAACTTGCCAAGCGGCTTGGAAGTGTCAGTGACGGTGATCGTCACACCATCAGCCGAGATTGTGCCGGAATCCCCTGCCTGGCCACCCGATTCACCGTAGAAGGGCGTCTGGTTGGTGACGATATCGACCTTGGCGCCGGCAACGACGCGATCGACCTGCTTGCCATCCTG
>JAAFIT010000421.1 GCA_013298745.1 Sphingomonadales bacterium | reverse complement strand
TCGTCAAAACCGAAGCTGTATTCAAGGCTTTGGATATCGACGCGAGCGCCGGGGTAGCGGTTCCAGTACCAGGTGCCGCCGACATCGCTACCGGCCTCCACCACCTGCGCGCCGATGCCGGCCGCGCGCAGTTTGTGGAGCATGTACATGCCGGAAAAGCCCGCGCCGACAATAAGCGCATCGGTGGTGATTGTGTCGGCCATGGCAGCGTCTCCGGATGATCTGAAGGCGCCAGACTAGCAGGCCCGCACCGCCTGCAAAGCGGTTGAAGACGATAGGGTGTGCTGTCGCATCCCCAAGTCACGCCGCAGCCGCTATAGCCACCAGGTGTCCGCGCTTCCGCCCTCGATCGCCGCCTGGTTCGCCGCTCGCGGCTGGACACCGCGGCGGCATCAACTGGAGATGGTTGCCGCCGCGCGCGCCGGCCGCCACGCCCTGCTGGTGGCGCCCACGGGTGCCGGCAAGACGCTTGCGGGCTTTCTGGCAACACTCGCCGATCTCGCCGAAAACCCGCGTGACGGGCTGCATACCATCTATGTCTCGCCGCTGAAGGCGCTGGCCGTCGATGTGCAACGCAACCTGCTGACACCAGTCTCCGAAATAGGTCTTGATATCCGCATCGAGACGCGCACCGGCGACACCGCATCGGACAAGAAGCGCCGCCAGCGGGAGGCGCCGCCGCAGATCCTGCTGACGACGCCCGAATCGCTGGCGCTGCTGATCTCCTATCCCGATGCCGCCGCCATGCTCGCCGGGGTGCAGACCGTCATCATCGATGAAATCCATGCCTTTGCGACGACCAAGCGCGGCGATCAGCTGTCGCTGGCGCTGTCGCGATTGCAGGCGCTGGCGCCGGGGCTGCGCCGCGTCGGCCTGTCCGCCACCATTGCCGATCCAGAAGGCTATCAGGGCTGGCTGGCGCCTGACGCCGATGCGGCGAGCGTGACACTGGTCACCGGCGATCCGGGCGCGGCACCAGTGGTCGAGATCATCGTCCCTGATGACCGTATTCCCTGGGCCGGCCATAACGGCCGCTGGGCGGCGCGCGCCGTGATGCGCAGTATCGAAAAGGCCCGGCTCGCCATCGTGTTCGTCAACACCCGCGCCATTGCAGAAGTGATCTTTCGCGACCTTTGGAGCGAAAATGATCAGGCCCTGCCGATCGGCATCCACCATGGTTCGCTGTCCGCCGAAGCGCGGCGCAAGACCGAGGACGCGATGGCAAATGGCCGGCTGCGCGCCATCGTCGCTACCGCCAGCCTCGATCTCGGCATCGATTGGGGCGATGTCGATCTCGTCATCCAGATGGGGGCACCCAAGGGTGCATCACGGCTGCTGCAGCGGACAGGCCGCGCCAACCACCGGATGGACGAAGCCAGCCACGCGCTGATCGTGCCGGGCAATCGCTTCGAATATCTGGAGGCATTGGCGGCGCGCGACGCGGTGCTCGCCGGCGACCTCGACACCGATGTGTTCCGCACCGGCGGACTCGATGTGCTGGCGCAGCATCTCTTCGGGCTTGCCGCCGCGGCGCCGTTCTCCGCCGATGACATCTATGCCGAAATCCGCGGCGCCGCACCTTATGCTGGGCTGTCGCGTGCGCGCTTCGACGAGGTCCTCGGTTTTGTCGCCACTGGCGGCTATTCGCTGAAAGCCTATGACCGCTACCATCGGCTGACACAGGACCGCGATGGTCGTTGGCGACTGACTCACCCGCGCCTCGCCGCGCAGCACCGGCTCAATTCCGGCACCATCGTTGAAGCGGTGACGATGAATGTCGTCTTCGGTAGTGGCAAGCCTGGGCGCGGTGGCAAGCGGCTTGGCCAGATCGAGGAATGGTTCGGCAGCCAGCTACGTGTCGCCGACAGCTTCATCTTCGCCGGGCTGACTCTGATGGTCACCGGCTTCGATGGCCCCGATATCCATGTCCAGGTTGGTCGCGGCAGCCCCAGCGTGCCGACCTATGTCGGCGGTCGCATGCCGCTCTCCACCAACCTCGCGGCGCGGGTGCGCGGCCTGCTCAATGCGCCGGACCGCTGGACCGAAATGCCCGCCGATGTGCGCGAATGGCTCGAAATCCAGCAGTTGCGCTCACACCTGCCAGGTCTTGATGACCTGCTTGTCGAAACCTTCGAGCGCGATGGCCGCTGGTTCATGATCGCCTATGGCTTTGCCGGCCGCAACGCCCATCAGACGCTCGGCATGCTGCTTACCCAGCGCATGGAGGCGGCCGGATTGCAGCCACTAGGCTTTGTCGGCAGCGATTACATGGTCGCCGTCTGGAGCCTGCAGCGCGTTACCGACCCCAAGCCATTATTCAGCCCTGACGTGTTCGAGGACGAGCTTACCGAATGGATGGCCGCCTCGCCCTTCCTGCGCCGCGCCTTTCGCGAGGTCGCCATCATCGGCGGCCTCATCGAACGCGCCATCCCCGGCCAGCACAAGACCGGCCGGGCGATGAGCGTCTCGTCCGATCTGATCTATGACGTGCTGCGTCGCCACGAGCCGTCGCACCTGCTGCTCACCGCCGCCTGGTCCGATGCGCGCAGCAAGCTGACCGATATCGATCGGCTGGCGACGCTGCTCGAAACTGCCCAGGCGCGGCTGACGCTGGTCGAACTCGATCGCGTGTCACCACTGGCCGTGCCGGTACTGCTCGAAATGGGCCGGGAGTCGGTACCGGGAGCCGCCGACACAGCGCTGCTGATCGAAGCGGCGGCACTGGCCGCCGAGGCGATGCAGGTGGACTGATGAGCCTCCGGCGGCTGGGGCCCTTGGCCCCAGACCCCAGATGCAAATCAAACGTCGAGATTGGCGACGTTGAGCGCGTTATCCTGAATGAACGCCCGGCGCGGTTCGACGACATCGCCCATCAGCTTGGTGAAGATGTCGTCCGCCAAATCGGCTTCATCGGCATCGACGCGGAGCAACGTGCGGGCCGCCGGGTCCAGCGTGGTTTCCCACAGCTGTTCGGCGTTCATTTCGCCAAGACCCTTGTAGCGTTGCACCGACAGGCCCTTGCGGCCCGAATCGAGGATGGCGGTCAGCAGATCCGACGGGCGGGTGATGCGGCGATCGCCGAGCGTTGCCGAGCC
>JAAFIT010000042.1:1761-11091 GCA_013298745.1 Sphingomonadales bacterium | reverse complement strand
CGAAGCCTTTGATCCGGCCGCCGAACCCGGTATTCCGGAAGAACCTGCCGCGGAAGCCGCACCCGAAGCCTGATTGCTTCATATATCGACACGAACGGCCGCGTTGCCAAAGGGCAGCGCGGCCGTTTCGCGTTGCAGGGCTTGACCACTGCGACCTGAAAGGCCACTCCCGCGCCATGACCGACGAACCCGAAATCACCCCCGAAGCTGCTCCGGCGGCAATCGATACGCCGCCCGATCGGCTGGCCGCCAACCCGCGCAGCCCGTTCTTCAACGCCGATCTGCTCGAACGCGGTGTCGGCATCGTCTTCGATGGTGTCGAACGCACCAATGTCGACGAGTATTGCGTCTCCGAAGGTTGGGTTAAGGTTGCCGCCGGCAAGTCCAAGGATCGCTTCGGCATGCCGCTGACCATCAAGCTCAAGGGCAAGGTCGAGCCCTATTTCCGCAGCTAGAGTGTCCAAGAGTGTCTGATCTTTTCGGCACTCCCGCGACCGCCCCGCCCGCCAATCCGCCGCTCGCCGAGCGGCTGCGGCCCAAGACGCTCGCCGATGTCGTCGGCCAGGCACATCTGACCGGACCCGAAGGCGCGATCGGCCGCATGGTCGCGGCGGGCAGCCTGTCCAGCCTCATCCTCTGGGGGCCGCCCGGCACCGGCAAGACCAGCATCGCGCGCCTGCTCGCCGAAGCGGTGTCGTTGCGCTTTGTCGGCATTTCGGCGGTGTTCTCGGGCGTTGCTGAATTGAAGAAGCTGTTTGCCGAAGCGCGCGATGCGGCGCGCGCCGGGCAAAAGACCTTGCTGTTCGTCGACGAAATCCATCGCTTCAATCGTGCCCAGCAGGATGGCTTTCTCGGCGTTGTCGAGGATGGCACGGTAACGCTGGTCGGCGCGACAACCGAAAACCCCAGCTTCGAACTCAATGCCGCCATCCTGTCGCGCGCCCAGGTGCTGATCGTGCGGCGGCTTGACGAGGTGGCGCTCGGCGAACTGCTCGACCGCGCCGAAGCCAGTGAGGGCCGCCTATTGCCGGTGACGGCCGACGCCCGCGCCGCGCTGATCGCTTCGGCGGATGGCGACGGCCGCTTCCTGCTCAACCAGGTCGAATCGCTTTATGCCGTCAAGCTTTCCGAGGTGCTTGACCCGGCCGGGCTGGCGGCGCTGCTGCACCGCCGCATGCCGGTTTATGACAAGGATCGCGAGGGGCATTATGGCCTTATCTCCGCGCTGCACAAATCGCTGCGGGGTTCCGATCCCGATGCCGCGCTTTACTATCTCGAACGCATGCTCACCGCTGGTGAGGAACCGCTCTACCTGCTGCGGCGCCTCGTCCACTTCGCCAGCGAAGATATCGGCCTTGCCGATTCGAACGCGCTCGCCGTGACGCTGGCGGCAAAGGATGCCTATGACTTTCTCGGCAGCCCCGAAGGCGAACTCGCCATCGTCCACGCCTGCCTCTATCTGGCGACGGCACCCAAATCCAACGCCGCCTACAAGGCGCAAAAGGCGGCGAAAAAAGCCGCCATCGCCACCGGATCGCTCAATCCGCCAGCGCATATCCTCAACGCGCCGACGCGGATGATGAAGGATTTGGGCTTCGGCAAGGGCTATGCCTATGACCATGAGGCCGAGGATGCCTTTTCGGGCGCCGACTATTGGCCCGACGGCATGGCCGCCGAAACCTTTTACCACCCAAGCCCGCGCGGCCACGAAGCGCGCATCGGCGAACGCCTGGCCGAATGGGCGCGGCGACGGGCGGCGAAGCGGGCGGCGCAATGACCTGGGACGATGTCGCAGCAATGGCGCTGGCCTTGCCGGGCGCCGAACTTTCGACCAGCTATGGCCGCCCGGCGGTAAAGGTGCGCGGCAAGATGGTCGTCGTGACCGGCAAGAGCGACGATCATTTCGTGCTGGCGGCGACGCTTGATGAAGTCGACATGCTGATCGAAACCGAGCCTGAGGTGTTCTTCCAGACGCCGCATTATGTCGGATGGCCGGCGGTGTTGGTTCGCTATGCCGTGGCAGACCCGGAGCGGCTTGCAGTGCTGATCGAGCGCGCCTGGGCGCGCAACGCGTCGAAAGCCCAATTGGCAGCGCGCGGTTGAGGTTCTCTCGTTTCGTCGGCATTGACTGGTCAGGAGCGGTCGGCAGCCGCCACCCGGCCGTGCAGGTGGCGGTGTGCGAGGCGGGTCATGACACGCCACGCCTCGTCCTGCCGCCCTCCGGTGTCTGGTCACGCGCGGGCGTGCTCGATTGGCTCGGTGGTCTGTCAGGCGACGTCCTTGTCGGCATGGACGCAGGCTTCGGTTTTGCTGCTGTGCCACCGTTCACCAGCCAGGCGCGCGACCTCTGGGCCGAGATCGACACCGTTGCTGCTGCTGACCCTGATCTTGGCGGCCACAGCTTCATCGCCCACCGCCGCGACGCCTTCTGGATGGGGTCTGCCGACGGCCCGCGTCACCTGCGCGCCCATCTGCGGGTGACCGAACAGGTCTATGCGACATCAAAGCTGGGCGTGCCGACATCCAACTTCGTGCTGCTCGGCGCTGCCCAAGTCGGCAAGGCGACACTCAGCGCCATGCGCCTGCTCCACCGCCTGCAATGGCCGGTCTGGCCGTTCGATCCGCTGCCGGCCGCTGGCCCGGTCATCCTCGAAATCTATGCGCAGGCCTTCGCCCGGATGGGCAGCGTGCGTGGCAAACTGCGTGATCGGGCGACGCTCGATGCGGTTCTCGCAGCGCTGGGCAGCGCGGCCATGCCAGCGGGGTTTGCCGAGCGCTTCCCCGATCATATCGGCGATGCGCTGGTCACTGCGGCAGGATTGCGGTTCATTGCGGCGCAACCGCATTGGTGGCAGCCGGCGGCGCTGACGCCAGCAATCGCGGTGACCGAAGGCTGGACGTTCGGGGTTGCCTGACGTTCAGTGCAGCGGCGGCGGAAAGGTCGGCGGCCCGTCGGGCATGGCGAGCAGTTCGGCTTCATCGGCACCCGCTTCGAAGCGGGCCAGCATAATGTCGGGGTCGAAACCGACGCCGACCGGATTGGCGGCAAAGGCCGGGCCGGCGATGAACTGCGCCGCTTCGCCGAGAGGCAGCGCTTCGACCTGGAACTCGCTGCGGTTACCGTCGGGATCGGCATAATAAAGCGACAGCGTCAGGCCATGATGCACCGGCCAGACCGGCAGGATGCCTGCGGCTTTCAATCGACGATAGAGGGTGAACAGGCTGGCGGCGCTCGGCAAAGTCCAGGCGACATGGTTGACACCGATATCGCCGCGCTGACCAGGGCCGCCTGGAGCAACGATGTCGAGGTTGAGAAAGGCGAAGCGGTGGTGCTCGTCGTCGAAGGTCATGAACGCCATCGCCGGGTTGCCGTGGACGACGCGCGCAGCGAACACGGTGGCATACCAGTCGAGCATGGCGTCGAAACGGCGCGTCTGCATGACGACATGGGCAATCTGTGGTTGGCTGGCCATGCTTTCCCCCCGGGCGCGACAAGACGATGGCAACATTGGGCCGGCACGCGTTGCTTGGCAAGTTGTCGCGGGGCTGGAGCATGGGTTACGAGTTGCCATGGTCCATATCGCCCATCTCAACATCGCCCGCATGATCGATGACGCCGACAGCGCCACCATGGCGCCGTTCATGGCGCAACTCGCGACAATCAACGCCATTGCCGACGCCTATCCGGGCTTTGTCTGGCGGTTGCAGGACGAAGCCGGCGACGCCACCGCCATCCAGCCGACTGCCGACCCCCGGCTTCTGATCAATCTGTCGGTCTGGGAGAGCGTCGAGGCGCTGGCGGCCTTCACTTATCGCACCGGCCATGCCGGGGTGATGGCGCAAAAGGGCCAATGGTTCGAACCGCATACGGGTGCGCAAGTGGTGTTGTGGCCGGTGGCGCCGGGCCATATCCCGTCGATCGACGAAGCCTTTGCCCGGCTTTGGCACTATGATCGCTATGGGCCAACGCTGAAGGCCTTCGGCTTTCGTGACCGCGCGCTCCTCGCCGATTTGGCGTAAGCGGCCCGAACGCGCTAAGGAGGCGGCGATGCCCGCGCTCGCCGCCCTGCCCCCATTGCTGCTCGTCGCCATTGGCGGCGCTGTCGGCGCGTGCCTGCGCTACCTCGTCGGGCAATGGACGCTAACCAATCTTGGTCCCGGCCTGCCGTTCGGCACCTGGACGGTCAATATCGTCGGCAGCCTCGCGATGGGGCTGCTCGCCGGCTGGCTGGCGCAGCGCTCCGACGGCGGGCAAGAGCTTCGCCTGCTGCTTGGCGTTGGCGTGCTCGGCGGCTTCACGACATTTTCGGCTTTTTCACTCGACGTTTTCACCATGATCAACCGCGGCGAGATCGGTCTCGCCGGTGCCTATGCCGTCTCATCGGTCGCAGGATCGGTCCTGGCCCTGATGACCGGCGTCTGGCTCACGAGGATCTGATGCCCACAATCACCATTGCCGACGACGATGACGGCATCCGCCTCGATCGCTGGTTTCAGCGCCATTTGCCCGGCAGCAGCTTCAACATCGTCTCGCGCTGGGCGCGCACCGGCGCCATCCGCCTCGATGGCGCCAAGGCCGCCACCGGCGACCGCATCGCCGCCGGCCAGACGCTGCTGTTTCCCGATGCGCTGCCCGAGCCGACCCCGACGACACGCGGCGCACGCGATATCGAAGTGCGTGATCCGCTCAGCCAGGCGCAGATCGACTATATCCGCAGCCTGGTGATCTACGAGGACCGCAACGCCATCGTCATCAACAAGCCGCCGGGCCTTGCGACGCAGGGTGGCATCGGCATCACCACCCATGTCGATGGCCTGCTCGACGCCCTCACCGGCGAGATGACGACGCGGCCCAAGCTGGTGCACCGGCTCGACAAGGACACATCAGGCGTGCTGCTGCTCGCCCGCACCGCGCGTGCCGCAGCGTTTTTCTCCAAGGCCTTTGCCGGCCGCGATGCGCAAAAGACCTATTGGGCGCTTACCCTTGGCGTCCCCAAGGTCGAAGCCGGCGAGATCGACGCGCCGCTGTCCAAACAGCCCGGCACCGGTGGTGAGAAGATGCACGTCGACCCCGAAACCGGGCTGAAGGCCAAGACCCGCTATCGCGTCATCGAACGCGCCGCCGGCCGTGCCGCCTGGGTGGAGTTTTCACCGCTGACCGGCCGCACCCACCAGATCCGTGTGCACGCCGCCGCGATCGGCCATGCCATCATCGGTGATGCCAAATATGGCGGCAAGGAAGCGTTTCTGACCGGCGGTATCAGCCGCAAGCTGCACCTCCACGCCCGCCGACTGGTCATCGATGCCCCCGATGGCGGCCATATCGATATCAGCGCCGATCTGCCGCCGCACATTGCCGAAAGCTTTTCGATGCTCGGCTTCGATCCAGCACTCGGCGCACCGCTGGTGGTGGTGCCACTGTCAGCTACGCCCAAACCCAAATCCCGCCGCCTGTCATCGGCGACGAGTGGCAATCGGCGCGGCGAACGGCGATCGCGGGGGAGCTGAACCGGCCCATGCCGGTGTGAAAAGTGTCAAAAGCCAGTCGAAAATCATGTTTTTCTGGCTTTTCGAATTTTTGGCAATGTTGGGCCTGTTGTTCACCGCAGCCCAAGAATCCGACACTGTCAAAGAACGCGCCATTGTAACCTATCTGGCGCATGTAGGACAGCAACAATCATGGCTGCTGTGCGGTTGCAACAGTGCCTCCGGCGGCTGGGGCCAGCGACCCCAGACCCCATTTTGCTTTGGTGTCGGTCAAAAATCACCCAGAACGGGCGCATGGGTGAACTGATTGGGGTCTGGGGCCGATGGCCCCAGCCGCCGGAGGCGAAACCTCAGCTTGGCTTGACGGCCAGCAGCTCGACGTCGAATTCGAGCACCGCGCCCGGCGGGATCACGCCGCCGGCACCCGCCGCGCCATAGCCGAGCGACGGCGGCACGACGAAGCGGAATTTGGAGCCGGCGGGCATCAGTTGCACGCCTTCGGTCCAGGCCGGGATCACCTTGTCGAGCGGAAAGGCCGCCGGCTGGCCGCGCTGATAGCTGCTGTCGAACACTGTGTGCGCCGCATCGACGAGGCGGCCTTCATAATGGACGAGCACCGTATCGGTGGCGGCGGGCTTGGGCCCGGTGCCTTCGCGGATGATCTGATATTGCAGGCCCGACGCGGTGGTGATGACACCCGGCTTCTTGGCGTTGTCCGCCAGATATTTCATGTCTTCAGTGCGCACGGCTGCAACCTGGGTATGAGTGCCGGCCCAGACGAGCACCAGAACGATGCTCAACAGGACAGCGGCGGCGACCAGCCACTTCATCACGCCACCGGCGGTGCCGGATTCAGGGCTGGCAGTCGACATGCGGATTCGGTCTTACTTGGTGCCGTCGCGCTCGGCGCGCTTGCGCTCCAGCTTGCGAGCACGACGAACGGCAGCTGCCTTTTCGCGGGCGCGCTTTTCGCTCGGCTTTTCATAATGACGGCGCAGCTTCATTTCGCGGTAGACGCCTTCGCGCTGCAGCTTCTTCTTGAGCGCGCGCAGCGCCTGATCGACATTGTTGTCGCGAACCACGATTTGCATGCAGCCGTTCTCTCCATTCACGTCACCGGGGCTGGCACAGCGCCGATGCTTGTCAAAATGATTTTGAAGTCAAAACCCAAGTGATTCCGGCAAGCAAGCCTGCCAGAGCGAACGCGGCGCATAGCAGAGGCCGCCGCAGCGCACAAGCAGAGAGAGGCGGCGCGGCGCCGATCAGCAATCGAGCCGGATCTGCCTTTCAGCCTTGGCATATTCGATGCGGCTGCACGGTGCCAACGCCGCGGCACCGATGGCGAGCGTGTAGATCGGCCGCGGCCCCTTGGCGGCGTTGGCGGTGACGGTGATTTCGGCCGGATCGTCGTCATCACTCATCGCTTGCGGAATGGCGCCACCGGCACCCATCCCGTCGCGGGCATCGCGCACCCGGACCGCGATGGTGGAAAATCGCCATGGCCCGATCACCAGTGGCGTCGCCAGGTCGACACGGCGGACCGGGCGACGGATGCCGAGCAGCACCTCCTCCTCCCAGCTTTCGATGCTGGCAACACCGCCCAGTGCCTTGGCGATGTCGGCGCCGGCCGCGGCCGAAGCGACCGGATAGCGGCCGGGGTTTTCCACCCCAAAGGTCATTCCGAAGCGATAACCGGGCCCTGTGATCATCGTAAAGCCGAGCGAATCGACCGATCCCGACAACGGGAAGCTGTATCGCTTGGCGCCCGTGCCAGGCAATCGGAGGGCGACGCGATCGTGCGGGATGCTCCATGGCCCGATGCTGCCATCGGCCTTGCTGGCATCAAGATCATCGAACCAGACGATGCGGTCGCCACTCGTGGCGCCGGCGATGCTGTGATCGAGCGGACGGTTGCGCCCGCGCAGCACGACGGTCGGGCCGATCTTCACGGTCGCCTTGCCCTTGAGCGTTGCCGGTTCAAGGCCGAGACGCGCCACCGTTGCAGCGTTGAGCACCAGCCGGTCGAGATTGTCGGTTTCCACCATTATGCGCAGCGTTTCGCCGTTGATCACCACCGGGATGCTGTCACCCGCCTTGAGTTCGAGCAGCGGCGGCGGGGCGGCGGCCGTCAAAGCCACAAACACTGGCAAGACAAGGCCGGTTCGCGCGGTCATTTCAGGCTCCATCGAAAGACACCTAAGTGTATTGTTTCAGCTAAACACCCTCAAGCGCCAAAATTGCCGCAGCGAATGGGCGTCCCTCCCCCGATGCTTGCGGCAATGATGGCGCTGGAGGTGGCGGCGCTTCACGGCTATCCTGGTTGCATGACCACCGACACCGATGTCCCGCTTGCCGACCTCCGGCCCCGCCTGATCGCGGCGATGCTGCCCAATGTGCCATTCGATGGCTGGACGCCGCTGGCGCGTGACACGGCGGCCGATGAACTCGGCATCGACCGCGATATCGCCGCGATGGCGCTGCCCGATGCCGCGGCGATGGCCGATGCCTTCACGGCGCGCGCCGACACCATGATGGTGGACGCGATGATGGCGGCCGGTGTTGCCGACATGAAGGTGCGTGACCGCATCAAGCTAGCGCTGCGCACCCGGCTGGAGCACGCTGGCGAAGATCGTGAGGCGGTGCGCAGCGCGCTGACTGTCATGTTGCACCCCGCCAACGCCGCGATGGCGGCAAGCACCCTGTGGCGGACGGCCGATGCGATGTGGCGCGCCGCCGGCGACACCGCCACCGATTTCAACCATTATTCCAAGCGTGCCATCCTCGGCGGTGTCTATTCGGCCACGTTGCTGTTCTGGCTCGACGACGACAGCGACGACCATCAGGCGACCTGGGCCTTCATCGATCGCCGGATCGACGGCATCATGGCGTTCGAAAAGACCAAGGCACGGGTCAGCGGCCTGGTCTCGAAACTGCCCGATCCGGCGCGGTTTCTGGGGCGGTTGCGCTACCCGGCGGTCTGATCGCCGGTCGCTGCAACCCGGACGACTCCTGACTGGTATATCATGCGATGACATGATAACCGTTCGCAACAATGACCAGTGCCCCTCTTGCGTTCCTGCTCGAACAGCTGCCGACAGGCACGCCGGCAACCATCGCCGCCATCGATCGCGGCGGCATCGATCCGCACACGGCACAGCGCTTGCACGAGTTGGGGTTCGACGAAGGCGTCGATATCGAGCTGTTGCACCGCGCCCCCTTTGGCGGTGATCCGCTGGCGGTGCGCGTCGGCAACATGGTTGTCGCGCTGCGCCGATCGATGGCGCGTCTGATCGAGGTCGATCAAGCGCCAGTCACGCCGGCGTGACCGCCCCGCTCACCAATCCGGTGGTGGCGCTGGTCGGCAATCCCAATGCCGGCAAGACCAGCCTGTTCAACGCGCTGACCGGCAGCCGCCAGAAGGTCGGCAACTATCCGGGCGTCACTGTCGAGCGGAAGGCCGGCCGCCTGCCGCTGCCCGATGGCCGCACCGCCGAGCTGCTTGATCTGCCCGGCACCTACAGCCTGACGCCGCGATCGCCCGACGAGCAAGTGACGCGTGACGCGGTGCTCGGGCTGTTGCCGGGCGAAAAGCGCCTCGATGCGATTGTCGCCGTCGTTGATGCCACCAATTTGCGCAATCATCTGCGCTTTGTCCTCGAGCTGCGGCGGCTGGGCCTGCCGCTGGTTGTCGCGCTCAACATGGTCGATCTGGCCGAGCGCGACGGCACGACCATCGATGCCGCGCAGCTCGCGACGAGCCTCGGGCTGCCGGTCATCGCCACCGTGGCGGTGCGGCGGCGCGGGCTGGCCGAGCTTGGTGACGCCGTCGCGGCTACGCTGCGC
>JAAFIT010000042.1:0-1751 GCA_013298745.1 Sphingomonadales bacterium | reverse complement strand
GCGGATACCGTCACGCTGTCGCAAGGCGCGCGGCGGCGCTGGTCGGCGCGGCTCGACGCTGTGGCGCTGCACCCGATCGCCGGGCCGCTGCTGCTGGCGCTGCTGTTGTTCGCGATGTTCCAGGGCGTCTTCGCCTGGGCCGAAGCGCCGATGCAATGGCTGGAAGGGCTGGTGACGGCAGGGCAGACGGCGGTGACCGCGGCGTTGCCCGACGGTCTTTTGCGCTCGCTGCTGGTCGATGGCGTTCTGGGCGGCGTCGGCGCGGTGGTGGTGTTCCTGCCACAGATCCTTATCCTGTTCTTCTTCATCCTGTGCCTTGAGCAATCGGGCTATATGGTCCGCGCGGCCTTTCTGATGGACAAATTGATGGCGAGCGTCGGGCTGAATGGCCGGGCGTTCATTCCGCTGATTTCGTCCTTCGCCTGTGCCGTGCCGGGCATCATGGCGACGCGGACGATCGATTCGCCCAAGGACCGTCTGACGACGATCCTCATCGCGCCTTTGATGACCTGTTCGGCGCGTCTGCCAGTCTATGCCGTCGTCATCGGCGCCTTCATTCCGGCGACGAATGTTGGCATTTTCGGCCTGCAAGGCCTGGTGCTGTTCGGCCTTTATGTCGCCGGCGTCGTCGGCGCGCTGGTCGCCGCCTGGGCGCTGCGCCACACCGTGACCAAGGGGCCGAGCCCGACCTTCCTGATGGAAATGCCGAAATACCAATGGCCGGCGCCGCGCGACATCGGCATCGGGCTGTACCAGCGCGCCAAGGCGTTCGTGGCGCGCGCTGGTGGCATCATCCTGCTCTCGACCATCGCGCTCTGGGCGCTCGCCACCTGGCCAAAGCCGCCGGCGGACTGGGACCGCCCCGCGCTCGAATACAGCTATGCCGGCCGAATCGGATTGGCGCTGGAGCCGATCTTCCGGCCGATCGGCTTCAACAAGGAAATCGCCCTTGCGCTCGTTCCCGGCATGGCGGCGCGCGAAGTCGCGGTGTCGGCGCTCGGCACCGTCTATTCGCTGCAAGGCACCGATGAAGACCATGCCGAAGGGCTGATCGAGAAGCTGCGCGGGCAATGGGAATTGCCGACGGCGCTGGCCTTTCTCGCCTGGTTCGTCTTTGCGCCGCAATGCATTTCGACGCTCGCCGTCACCCGCCGCGAAACCGGCGGCTGGGCCTGGCCGGCGTTCATGTTCGGCTATCTGTTCGCTGCGGCCTATGTCGCGGCGGGGATTACTTATTGGACGGCGAAGGCGCTGCTCTAGCTACCCCCGCGTGTTCATCAGGTTCCGCGCCACCACCATGCGGTGTACCTCCGACGGGCCGTCATAGATCCGCATGTTGCGCACGCGGGAGGCGAAGAGGTGCAGCGGCATTTCACGCGTCATCCCCATCGCGCCAAAGCATTGCATCGCGGTGTCGATGACGCTCTGCGCGGTTTCGGTGGCGAACACCTTCAGCATCGAGATTTCGTTGCGGACATCGCGGCCCTGATCGAGCTTCCAGGCGCAATCATAGGCCATCAGCCGCGCCGCATGGATCTTCGTCGCGCCATCGGCCACCCACCATTGCACCGCCTGGCGTTCGGATAATCGCGCGCCAAAAGTGCTCCGCTGCGGGGCATATTCGCGCATCATGTCGAGCGCGCGCTGGGCGGCCCCGATGCACCACGCCGCCATTTCCATGCGGCGCGTGCCAAGCCGGATCTGCATCGGTGCAAAGCCACCGCCTTCCGCACCCAGCAGCTTCCAGCCCG
>JAAFIT010000419.1 GCA_013298745.1 Sphingomonadales bacterium | reverse complement strand
GCCGGCGATGACGCAATCTTCCATGCCGGACATGACCTGCGCCGCCGCCAGATTGACGCTGGTGATGCCGCCGCCGCAGAAGCGATCGAGCGTCATGCCGCTGGCCTTGATGTCATAGCCGGCCGCGAGTGCCGACATGCGGCCGAGATCGCCGCCCTGCTTGCCCTTTTGCGTGCTGGTCGACCAGATGATGTCGTCGACCGTCGCGGTATCGAGGTTGTTGCGCTCCTTCAGCGCCTTCAGCACGGTGGCGGCAAGATGCTGCGGGTGGAGGTGCGACAGCGCGCCCTTGCCGGGCTTGCCAATGCCGCGCGGGGTGCGGACAGCGTCGATGATATAGGCGTCGGCCATTTGGGTCTCTCCAGTCGGGAAAGCCTGTCTCTGCGCGCTGCTTTGTCGCTTGCCTAGCCATGGAGAAAGCTAGGGTGTGTGCTTGCTCGCGGGTGGAACTGCGCGCTATCCATCGCCAGGGACTGCAAAGGAAGTGGCAATGCCGACCTGGCCGGCGATCGCGGTGTTCGGGACAACCGTCGCCATCGGGCTCTATATGGGGCTGCAGTATCTGCGCGGGGTGCGCAACAATCGCATGCTCGTCGGCATCCATGTGCTGATTGGCGTGGCGGGGCTGGAGGTGTTCGCGCTGCTGCTGCGTGGGGCACCCGATGGCACGCATCTGGCGGAAAGCCGCATGGGGCCAGCGGCGGCGCTGTTCCTCGCCGCAGCCCTGTTCACCGGGTTTGTGGTGCCGTTGATTGCGCCGGCGAAACCCGGCGCCGTTGGCCCGACATTGGCGGTGCACGCCAGCTTCGGGCTGGTGGCGTTCGGGGTCTTGCTGCTCTGGGTGCTAGGTTAGGTTCAGCGCCTCTCCCGCCTGCGGGAGAGGTCGAGAGACGCGCACTTGCGCGGCCCGAGTGAAGGTGTTTTCTCTTGCTTCGTTGCTCGCGAACACCCTCACCCGGCGCGCTGGCGCGCGTCTCGCCTCTCCCGCAGGCGGGAGAGGGGGGTTATCCGGGCAAAAGCAGGCTACCATCGCCATAGCTGTAGAAGCGATAGCCGCTTTCAATGGCGTGCTTGTAGGCTGACTGCATGGTGTTCAGCCCCATCAGCGCGCTCACCAGCATGAACAGCGTTGATTTGGGCAGGTGGAAATTGGTGATCAGCCCGTCGATGGCGCCGAATTTATAGCCCGGCGTGATGAAGATCGCCGTGTCGCCGGTGAAGGGCTGGATGATGCCGTGCACATCGACCGCTGATTCGAGCAGCCGCAACGAGGTGGTGCCCACCGCAATCACCCGGCCACCGGTGGCACGGGCAGTGTTGAGGCGGGCGGCGGTGTCCGCATCGATGCTGCCCCATTCGGCGTGCATCTTGTGATCGGCGGTATCATCGGCCTTTACGGGCAGAAACGTGCCGGCGCCGACGTGCAGGGTGACGGTTTCGCGGGTGATTCCGGCGGCAGCAAGGCGGTCCCAGAGTTCGGGGGTGAAGTGCAAACCAGCTGTCGGGGCGGCAACCGCGCCATCCTTGGCGGCGTGGAGCGTCTGGTAGTCGCTCAGATCCTGCGCATCGGTGGGGCGTTTCGAGGCAATATAGGGCGGCAACGGCATGGCACCGGCCGTCGCCATCGCGGCTTCAAGCGGACCATCGGCCGCGAACCGCCACAGCACCGCGCCTTCATCAGCCTTTTCGAGCACGATTCCGGCAAGCCCGGCGCCGAAATCGACTCGATCACCGGCGCGCAGCCGCCGGGCATTCTTGACGAAACTCCACCAGACATCGGCGGCTTCGCGCTTGTGGAGCGTGACACCGACCCGCGCTTCGCCCCTGACCCCGTGCAATTGCGCCGGAATCACCCGTGTATCATTGACCACCAGCACGTCGCCGGGGCGCAAGGCCGCCGGCAGATCACGGAACACGCTGTCACCAAAGGGTTTCCCGGCCTCAACCAACAGCAACCGCGCGGCGTCGCGCGGGCTTGCCGGGCGCAGTGCGATGCTGCTTTCGGGCAAGTCGAAGTCAAAATCGGCGACCAACACCGCGGCTATTCCGTCTGTTTTCGAGGGATTCGGACGTTTTCGGACAGGATCAGCGCGGTGGCAGCTTTGTCGGCAAGCCGGGCAGGGTCGAAGGCAGTGCCGCGCCCGGAATCGGTGTTGCGGCGACGACACCCGCAGGCGGCGGCACCTTGTCAGCCTCGATCGACGCCTTGACGATCCGCGACGGATTGGCCGGCGGCTCACCCTTTTCGATCGCATCGACATATTGCATGCCGGTGATGACACGGCCCCAGACGGTGTAGCTGCGATCGAGCTTCAGCACCGGTTGCAGTACGATGTAGAACTGGCTGTTGGCGCTGTTTTCCGATTGGGCGCGAGCCATGGCGACGGCGCCGCGGACGTGCGGCAGGTCGTTGAATTCGGGGTCCATGTCGGGCAGCTTCGATCCGCCCTGGCCGGTGCCGGTCGGATCGCCGCCTTGCGCCATGAAGCCGTCGATGACGCGGTGGAAAATCGTGCCGTCATAAAACCCCTGCCGCGCCAGCGTGCGGACGCGCTCGATATGCTTGGGCGCGACATCGGGGCGCATGACGATCCGGACGCGGCCGCCGGTCGAAAGATCGAGCACCAGCACATTTTCCGGCTCGATAGCGGTGACCATGCCGGTCAGGTTGGAGGGGCCGGCCATTTTCGGCAGCACCGGCAAGGGCTTCAGATCGGCCTTGGACGGCCCCGGCTGGGCCATCGCGACGGTGCTGCCGGTCAACAGCACGAACAGGAACAGCCGCTTGAGAATCGTCATTTAGGGCCTTTGAGTCCGGTTTCGGCCACGCGTGCCACCACGTCATCGGCCACGCGCGGGGTGACGAACTTGCGAATGTCACCGCCATAGACGGCGATTTCCTTGACGAGCTTGGACGCGATCGGCTGCAACGCGACATCGGCCATCAGGAACACCTGCTCGATATCGTCGTTGAGCGCGCGGTTCATGCCGGTCATCTGGAACTCATATTCGAAATCGCCGGCGCCGCGCAGGCCGCGGATGATGACGGTGGCGCCGAGTCTTTCGGCAAAGGACATCAGCAGCTCGTCGAAATCGACG
>JAAFIT010000418.1 GCA_013298745.1 Sphingomonadales bacterium | reverse complement strand
AATCCCCCGCCGGATTGACGAAATAGACCCGGAAATCGACGCGCTTGTTGTCGAGCGCCGGCACCGTGCCGCTGATCACCGTCCCCGGCTTCACCCCGCGCAACTGGTCCTCGCGCAGGTTCAGCGCCACCCATGCATGGTCTATGTCGGTCAGGGTGAACACCGGATAGCCCGCCGGCACCAATTCTCCCACATCGACCATCTTGCGCGTCACGACGGCGGCCAATGGCGAGGCAATCCGCGTCTCCGCCTCGGCCGCCGCCACTTCGGCCAGCGCTGCCTGTGCCTGCTGCACCTGGGCCCCGACCGTCGCCACATCCTCGCTGCGCACGCCGGCCAGCGCCTGCGCATATTGCGCCCGCGCAGCGGCTGCTACTTCGCTCGATGATTTGAAATTGGCCAGCGCCTCGTCACGCCGCTGCGCCGCGATCACGCCTTCGGTGAATAGGTTCTGCGTCCGCGTGTACGTCACCTTGGCCAGCGCTTCACCGGCCTCGGCCCGCGCGGCATTGGCCCGCGCCGCTTCGATCTCTTCACGTCGCGCGCCATTCCTCGCCTTGGCCGATTGGGCCTGTGCCGCGGCAATCACTGCTTCGGCCTGCGCACGTTTTGCAGCGATCTCCGGCCCGGTCAGCGTGAACAGCTTTTGCCCGGCAGTAACGCGATCCCCCTCGGCCACATAGAGCCGCTCGACACGACCCGCGACCTTTGCCGAGACGATGATCTCATCAGCATCGACCATCGCCTGCACCTGGTCCGGGCCGGATTGCCGCGACAACCACAGCCCGATGCCGACAATGGCGGCAATAATCACAAAGGCCGTGATGGCCAGCCAGCGCTTGCGGCCGGCGGTGGGGGAATCGGTGGCTTCGGTCATGGCGCAATGCTCTTGTCGGCCCGGGCGATATAGCTTGCGAAACGGTCGACCTGCCCGCTGGCGGCAAGCAATTGCGCGAGGGTCACATCGAACTGATAGGCCGCCTGCAACCGTTGTACTCGAGCACTACTCATCCGCAATTGTGCATCGATGACATCGAGTGACGTGGCGAGGCCCTCCCGGAAGGACAATTGCTGCAACCGCAGGTTTTCGGCGGATGCGGCAAGGCTTGAATCGAGCAGCAGATACTGGCTGCGCGCCGTATCGAGGTCATTGTAAGCCCGCGTCGTTGCGGTTGCCAGATCGACCTTGACCTGGCGCAGGCCGGCTTCGGCTGCCGCCTGCGAGGCACGCGCGGCCTGGACCTGTTGCCCACGGTCAGTGCTGGACAGGAATGTGTATTTCAGCCCGATTCCATAAATATAGTCCGGCTCGGTAAACAGCGCCTCGCGGCGGTTGAGGTCATACTGGCCGAACAGATAGACCTGCGGACGCTGCTTCGCCTGCTGGATGCGCACGCCCTCGCGGGCCTGATCACCCAGCGCACCCAACCGCCCGACCTGCGGATGCCGAGTTTCGGCAGAGGCTATGAATTCATCGAGTGATTCCATCTTCGTCGACAGGATGAACAATGGCGTCGTCGGCAACACGGCCGCATCGCTGTGCAACAGATTGGCGAGATAGGCGGTCGCCGTCGCCAGATCATTGCCGGCCTTCTGATAATCCCGTTCGGCGTCATCACGCGCCACCTGCGCCTGCAGCACTTGGGCGCGGCTTGCAAAGCCCTGTCGTTCCAGTTTGCGTGCATCCTGGAAATGCCGTTCAAGCCCCCCGCGCGCATCGGTCCGAACCGCCAACACGGCGGCGGCGAGCTGTTGACCGAAATAGGCCTGCACAAGCTGAAGCGTGATTGACTGGCCGGTATCGGCGACCCCGGCTTCGGCCTCGCGAATGCCGGCCCGTGCAGCGTTCTGTGTCGCGCCGATCTGGCCGCCGCTGTACAGCGGCATGACCGCGCTGACGACCGGCCGGAAGGCCCAGCCACCGACCGCAAGATCGAGGTTGGCTGGCAGCCCGAGCGACGGCCCGATCGTCCCGGTACTCAAAGCCAGCGACTTTTGGTAATCCAGTTCCTTTACGTCAATACTGATTTCTGGCCTGCGCAAGGTTGCCACCGCACCAGCCTGCGCCTGTTTTGCTTTCACCTGCGCCGCGTTGGCCGCCAACCCGTCTGACACTTCGATCAGGCGGATGCTCGCCGCCTCGAAACTGATCGACACCGCCGGTAGCGCCTGAGCTTGGCCAAGCGCTGAGGTAAATGTCGCAGCGATAGCGGCCAATTGACCGAGGCCGAGCGCATGAGACCGAAATACTGGGACGATCACTTGGCCAGCCCTCCACACGTACCTGCGCGTTGATGCGAAAACGCGCCGCCTTTCATGTGACCTGTTCCTGACCGCGATTCTGATAGACCGCTTCTTGTGAAGCGTATCACGTGTATGTCCAGTCAAGTTTGGACGCGAGATTGAATCAACCACTCGAAACGATGGTAGCATGACGGTTGTGGTATGGACGCTATTTGCGATAAACGGTTCAGCAGCAGCAAACCGCTTCTGTAGCGCTGCTAACGACAGCAGCGTTCCACGGCGTTGATGAAGTCGCCCGTAGTGCGTAAAAAGCTCATAAATCGACACGGCGGTTCTGCCCTGGCCGATCCTCTATCGTTCACCTCACAGGTTCAATTGTATATTACGGCCAAGTAGCAATCCGCGGCGAATCCCAGCGTACGCCCACGCTCAATAAAATCGACGGGTTATGGGGCAGGCGTCGCCAGAACCGCTGTCAAACCTGGGATCGCGCCAAAATGCCAGTGCGGGGAAAGTCTTGTCGTCATGCTGGCACGCTGGTCGACGTGAAGCGCTCGATCCCACCCACCACCGTACGCAACACTTCGGTCCGGGCGATGCGCGCCGGATCGATGGGCAGGATATCGTCGGCCAGCACCACGAAATCGGCAAGGTTGCCCGGCCGGATCGTGCCGAGCCGGTCTTCCTGAAAGCCGGCGAAGGCATTGGCTGCGGTATAGGCTGCCAGCGCTTCGGCCACGCGGATCTTTTGCGACGGCACGAAGCCCTCGGAGTTCTTGCCATCGGTCGTCCGCCGCAGCAAGCCCGGCAGGCACCACCCAGCGACGTTCTCATGCCGCCATCATCCCACCGCCAGA
>JAAFIT010000417.1 GCA_013298745.1 Sphingomonadales bacterium | reverse complement strand
GCAGATCCTCACCGCCATGGAAATCGCCATCAACAAGACGGCGAAGGAATACAGCCGCTACGGCTCGAGCGTTCACAAGCAGGTCTATATCTATGGCGGTCTCAACATGGCGCCGACCGAATTGTCGCGAGGCTTCGGCATGATCTGGAGTGTCGGCGGCTGGCTGCTGACGCCCTTCCTGCAAAAGATCGGCGCCGAAGACGCGCAGAAACTGCGGGATCGGGTTGCGGCTGAACTGACGACGACCTTTGCCAGCCACTACACCGCGCGCATCAGCCTCGCCGAAGCGCTCAGCCTGCCGGTCATCACCGCCTATAATCGCCGTGCGACCGGTGAAAAATATCTGATTACACCCAACGGCTGACGCGCAAGCGGCGACCGGTGATGCCGGTCGCCGCGGCACTGGGTTACTGGAGCGTATAGCCGCGCTGCTGCAGGCAGCCGGCATAATTGTTCTGCCAGGCGGTCATCTTCTGCGATTGCGCTTCGGCGGCCTTCTTCTGCTCGGCTGACGATTTGCGACGATCCTGACGCTGGTTCATGCCACCGGCGACGGCGCCGGCGGCGGCGCCTGCCCCGGCCATGTCCCCGGCACTGTTGTTGGGTCGATACGGCTGGTTGCTGTCCTGCACGGCGCCAGCAACACCGCCAACAGCCGCCCCCTTTGCGGCGCCCTTGGCACGGCCGCCCATCTGCGGGGATGATGTCGTGGTGGGGGCGGTGGTGGCGCCAGGGATGTACCCCGTCGCCTGGCTGGCGAGATTCTGGCACTGCGAGACATCGAGTTGCGCCTGATCGCCGGTCTGGTTGCGCAGCGGCACCACGCCCGGCGGCATCGGTGTCGGCGGTGCGACGGGCGCCACAGTGGTGCCGGGACGCGGTGCCTCGGCAGGCGCTGCAGCAGGCTGCTGTGCAAAAACTGGCGCAGTAGCGGTTGCGGCGGCAACAAGCGCCATCACGATGCTGGAACGCTTGATCATATTCGGCTCTCCCTCTCGATATTATTTCGTCGCAGCCACACAGGCCTGCTGCGCAACGCTAGCCCGCCACCTTGCGCTGGAAAGTCGGATTTCTTACAAAAGCCCATGCGAACAACATTATTGACGCGCAACGAGCGTGCAAAAGCCGAAGCCATCCTGCGCAGCCAGGGGTTGATTGCCTCGATGTCGGCCGATCTGCAGGACAAGGTTTTTGCCGCTGGGGAATGGCGACGCGTGCCCGCCCGCCAGCCGCTGTTCCGCGCCGGGGACGAAACCAGCAGTGTTCAGGGTGTCGCATCGGGCGTTATCGCTCTGGAAACCTCGGCAGGCAGCAGCGAAATGACGCTCGTCAACATTGTCTCGGCGCCATTCTGGTTCGGCGGGCAACCGCAGGTCGATGGCTCGATGCGGTGGATCACGGCGGTTGCCCGTACCGAAGCCCATGTCTTCACGATTCCGGCGGCGGTGGGCAATATGCTGCTGCTGTCGGATCAGCGGCTGATCTGGTTTGTGCTTGCGCTCGTGACAAAGCTTTTTGAAGTCAGCATGACGGCCCTCGCAGACTCGCTGATCCCTGACAGCCGGCTGCGCTGTGTCGCAACGCTGTTGCGTATCGGCGATCGTCGCAACAACGATACCACTCCGGTGTCGCTGCCAATCAGCCAGAATGATTTGTCGCAGCTGTGCAACCTGTCGCGTCAGACGAGCGGTGATGTGCTGCGCGGTTTGGAGGCCGAAGGGCTGGTGACGCTCGGTTATCGCAGCATCACCCTGAACAACCCTGCGCGGTTGCGGGCGATGGCGGATTTCGTCTGAACTTTGTTTAAAAGTCCCGGCGCAGCGTGAAGCTGATTTCAGTCGAATTGTAATTGTTGCCAACAATGCTGCTCTTGTCATGAAGGTAAAGCAGGCTCGGGCCTAATTCCCAGCCTGGCGCAAATGCCCAGAGCACGCCAGCGCCGACCTCGAACAGATCGTCGAGACGCCGGCCGGTCATACCGCTGTCGCCCGCTTCGCCAATGATGAGATCGCGGTTGTAACGTCCCCGCTGCCACCAGCCGAAAACATAGGCCGACATGGCGTCGCCAAAGGTCAGATCGACTGTCGGGGACAGTCCGATGAAATTTGAATCACCATAGGGATTACCCGCGGTGGCGAATTCACGGCCGCCGTGCGCGGCAAGACCAAAGCTCGCACGTCCATCGGCAAAAACATGGGTCCAGGCGGCGTTCAACTGGACGATGTCGCGCGATCGGTCGCGCAGCCGACCCTCGGGATAGCTGCGGCGGCGCAATTCAACGCCAAACTTCAGTTGATCGTCGTCACCCTGCGCCCATCGCAGATCAGCATATACACCGGCATCGTTGCGCTTTGTCCCTTCGCCGCGCGCGCTGATCCACCCGCGGGTCCCGACAGCGAGATTGGCATCACCCAATGCCCGACTGCCGCCCAGAGCCCAGCGCAGATCGGAATCGTCGCGCCGACCGCGATCATCATAGCGTCGAAACCGGTAATCCAGACTGGCATTGACGGCCAACGTCGGCGAAGCCGGGACATTGAGTTGACCCCCGACTCGAAGCCCGCCGAAGCGGTCATTTGCCTCGCCTGGCCCGGCGATGGTGTCCTGTTCGCGATAGAGCCCGATGCTTGCGACGGCATAGCCACTCGCCACCGCCGGTCGGCCATCCAGCCAGGCCTGAGCCGCATTGGCATAAACCTCGACCTGTTCATGCAGATCCGGCGGCAAGTTTTCGAGCCGCAACACACGCTCGAAAGTCGTGCGCGCTCGGGCGAAATCGCCGGACTGCCGCAGACCAAGGCCACGCCTGAGCTGTGTGGCAACGGCCTCCGGATCAGCATCGTCGACGACTGCTGCCAGTAACGGTGAGGCTGATGGCAGCATAATCGCAGTTACCAAGGCGCAGCCAATAATATGGCTGTTTCGGTCAAAAGTCCGCCGCCGCAGGCAAGGCAGTTCAAACCACAATTTCATGATCGAGACATTTTTTTGCAATGCAACAAAAACCTCGGCCAGCATGTTGCGCAGCGCGATCACATGTCGTTCACCGCCGCATCACCCACGACCAAAATGTCGCAAGAAATTGAATTGGCAAAGACTATCGGCCGGT
>JAAFIT010000416.1 GCA_013298745.1 Sphingomonadales bacterium | reverse complement strand
CCACTCCCGATCGATGCGGTTGGCTGGCGCCGATGATCGATGAAGCCATTGCGGCCGCACAATTGCAAATCAAGGTGGCGACCTCCGCAAGTGAAGGCGTCGTGTCATGATTCCGAGCAATGACACGCCCGACGCAAAATTTGCCTTGCTGGAGCGCCGGTTGCGCCGCGCCGAAGCCGCGCGATTGGAAGCGGAGCGCCTTCTCGAATGGCGTTCGCGCGAACTGGACCGGTCCAATCGCGAACTGCGCCAACGCGAGAACGATCTCGCGGCCCGGCTTGACATCGGCAACCGCAATCTACTGGAAGCACAACGCCTGGCGGGTATGGCGACATTCTATGGCATCGTCGGCGACAGCTTTCGCGCTTCGCCGGCCATGGCAGCATTGTTCGGTCGACCAGATGGCGATGTGCCCACCATTGGCGATGTCGCCGCCGCGCTGCACCCGCTTGATCGGGCGCGGATCATCACTGTTCAGCAGCGATTTTTCAGCCAGGCCCTCCCCGGCGATGAGCAACGCCACGAATGCCGCATCATCCGCCGGGATGGCGTTGTCCGTTGGTTGCGCTGGTATGCACGCCGCGAAGCCAGCACAGATTCTAGCCTGGGACCGATTTCGGGAACTGTTCAGGACATTACCGAGCAACGCCGCACCGAACGCCGGGCCCGCGCCCTCCAACTGATCAGCGAGCGCAATCTCGAACGGTTGCGCCACACCGAGGCAGCGCTGGCCGAACGGGTTAGTGAACTCGAACGCGCGGCAACAGCGCTGGCCGCAAGCCATGCCCGTACCGATGCGGCGCAACAGGCCAAATCGCGCTTTCTGGCGCAAATGAGCCATAACATTCGTACACCTATGAACGGCGTGCTCGGCATGATGACGGCGCTGGCGCGAACCGCGCTCGACGCCAATCAGAGCGACATGCTGGCGCGTGCGCGTCGGGCCGGCGACGAATTGCGCGCACTTGTCGACAACATCATCGACATAGCCGATGAAGGTATTGCCGCCATTGCGCCGGGTGAAGCTACAGCCTCGCCGATCGCCATTTCGGAAATTCGCGTTGAGGGTCGCAGGCCTCGGATCCTTGTCGCCGAAGACATCGAGACAAACCAGATAGTCATTTGCTCGATGCTCGACACCTTGGGTTGCGATCACAATGTTGTCGACAACGGGGCCTTGGCCGTCGCAGCCGTGCAGACCGAGAGCTTCGACGCTGTGCTGATGGACATCCAGATGCCGATCATGGACGGTACCGCAGCGACGCGTGCCATCCGCGCTCTGCCGGGGCCGGTTGCAAACTTGCCGATTGTCGGCATCACCGCCCAGGCAATCGCTGCCGAGCGTGAATTGCTGAAGACGGCCGGAATGAACCTGTGCCTTGCCAAGCCGATTTCTGTGGCAATGCTGTCGGCGGCGCTGCACGAATTGCTACCCGCCGAGGCCATGCTTGATGGGTTTGTGTTCGATAGTGCGATCAACGCACTGCCGGCGACACGGCGTCCCGCCCTGATCGACCAGATTGCGCGCGATCTGTCGGCGCTGTCCGCTGCTCTCGCTGCAGCCAGCATCGCCAATGACGCTGAAGGCGTACGGCGCGCGCGCCATAGTCTGGATGGTATTGCCGGCAATTTCGGCACTGTAGCGCTGGCGGAATGGCTCGGTGCCAGCCGCGCATCGCCAGTGCCGGCAGCAGCCACCCTGCCCCGGCTCGAAGCCATCGTAGCGGCAACAATCGCCGAAGCACGCAAGCGGCTGCAGCAAGGCTGATCGCCGGCGACGGCTGTCGCGAAATGCTTCGCTTTTTGTTGCAGAATGCGATAAGTTGCAGAATGCAAGAGCGGTTTTGCCCTGAGGATGCTTGTCGGTCGCTTGGCACGCCTCTTGCAACGCAGGTCCGCGGGCCTGCAACAAAGGAAGCTGATGAAGGGTGTCATTTTCACCGAATTGGTGAGCTATATGGAATCGGTGCACGGCGTGGCATTTGCCGACGCCGTGATTTCCGAAAGCCGGCTCCCCAACGACGGTGCCTTCACCAGTGTCGGCAACTATCCAAGTCGGCACGCGCTGACGATGGTCGAGGTCGCGGCACGCCTGAGTGGCACCGACGGCGCAGTGCTGTGCGAGGATTATGGCGCCTGGCTGTTCGGCCGGTTCGGCGTATTGTTCCCGACCATCATGGCGAATTATCCGACAGCGGAATCGCTGCTCATGCACGTCGGCAGCCATATCCATGAAGAAGTGCGCGTGCTCTATCCCGATGCCCGCCCGCCGGAAATATCGGCTGAAAGCGATGGTGATACGATGATCGTGCGCTATCGCTCGCACCGCCCCATGGCGCATATTGCCTATGGCCTGATCCGCCAGTGCCTGGTTGATTATGGCGAGCCCCGCATTGTGCGCTGGCACGGCGGCGGACGCGCCGACGAAGCCACATTCATCATCGCAGCCCCGGACGCTTAGCTATGCCCGCCATCGCCCGCATCCTGGTTGTCGAAGACATTGCCTCGCTGGCGATGACCTATGCGGCGCAGTTGGAAGCGATCGGGCACAGGGTTGATATTGCCGATTGCGGCGCCGCAGCCACAGCGGCAATCGCAGCCGCCGATACGCAGCCCTATGATGTCATGCTGCTTGATCTGCAGTTGCCTGATTGCGATGGCCTCGATTGGCTTGCGGCGGCCGATGGTCTCCTTGCCAAGACCAGCGTCATCGTTGTCACCGCCGATGGCTCGGTGGCGCGCGCCATCGAAGCGATGCGGCTTGGCGCCTATGACTTCCTTGTGAAGCCGCTCGCCGCGGAGCGCTTGACGACAACGGTGCGCAACGCTGTCGAGCGCCGGCGGCTCGAACGCGAAGTCGAGGCCGGCCGCAAGTTGGTGGCGCGCGATCGCTTCCAGGGCTTTGTCGGCCGCAGCAACCTGATGCAGACGGTGTACCGCACCATCGAAAGCGTCGCCGATTCACGCGCCACCGTGTTCATTACGGGTGAAAGCGGCACCGGCAAGGAAGTCGCCGCCGAAGCGATCCATCAATGCAGTCGCCGCAAGACCGGGCGTTTTGTGGCGATCAATTGCGGCGCAATCCCGGAGAATCTGCTCGAATCGGAACTCTTC
>JAAFIT010000415.1 GCA_013298745.1 Sphingomonadales bacterium | reverse complement strand
GAACCTCGTCGGCCGCCGGCTGCACCGGCGTGGCGCTGGCATTGGTGACCTGCGGCGGAGGTGCCGGCGGCGTTTCGCCTTCGGCGAGGCCCTTCTTGAAGCTGTTGATGCCCTTGGCGAAATCACCCATCAAGTCGGAAATGCGGCCGCGACCGAACAGCAGCATGACAACGAGGATCAGGACGATCCAATGGATGAGGCTGAACGAGCCCATGGCAAAACCCTTATGCGGTGCCGGCAATGCTGCGGCGACGATCCGCTTTACACCCGGTGCGGTGGCGATGCCAGCCCTGCATGGTGCCGACCCTGCACGGTGTTGTGACCTTCGCCGGTGGTGCTGTCGGGGAGGATTGAACTCCCGACCTCAGCCTTACCAAGGATGCGCTCTACCACTGAGCTACGACAGCATTCCGGCGAAGGTGTGCGCCTATGGGCGAGGGTGACGGGGCTGTCAAGAATATCGGTGACGCGTTATCACCGCCTTATGGCCAAAGACCCCAAATTCGATGCCGAAGCCGCCCGGCAGGAACGCCTCGCCGCCGCGCTGCGCGCCAATCTGCAACGCCGCAAGGCGCGTGACCGGGCGGCGAGCGAACCGCCACCCGAGACAAAAGCGGATTGAATCAGCCCTTGGCGGCGATCGCCTGGGTTACAGCGGCGTTCAATTCAGGCGAACCCGGGGTCACCTTCGACGGATAGGCGGCGATCAGCTTGCCATCACGGCCGACGAGATATTTGTGGAAATTCCACTTGGGCGCCTTGTCGGGGCCAAGCGTCGTTGCCGCCCAGCGATAAAAGGGCGTGGCCTTTTCGCCGGTGACCACCGACTTGGTGCTCATCGGGAATTTGATGCCGAACTTTGATTCGCAGAAGGTCTTGATCTCCTTGTCGGAGCCCAGTTCCTGCTCGAAATCGCTCGACGGCACACCGATGACGGTGAAGCCTTGCGCCTTGTATTTGTCCTGCAGCGCCTGCAGGCCTTCATATTGCGGCGTGTAGCCGCACATGCTGGCGGTGTTGACGACCAGCAGGACCTTGCCCTTGTACTGGCTGAACGGCATCGGCTTGCCGTCGATCGTCGTCGTCTTGAAATCGAACGCCGACTGCGGCCCCTGCGAAGCGGCGGTGAGGACGGTGGCGCTGGCGAACGCAACAGCAATGGCGAGAACGGGCTTCAACATCGAAAATCTCCCTGATTGACGTCTGTCTAGCATGGCGCTGGCCCGCCGCGAAGCAGGGCCTTCTGCCGCAGCGGCACCTGTCAAAGGGGCGCTGTCGCCGCCGCCAGCCAGGTGCGGGTCGCATCATCAAGCTGTGGCCCGATTTCGGCACGCACCCGGGCATGATAGTTATCAACCCATTGGCGTTCCGCCGGGGTCAACAGCGGCACATCGATCAGATTGCGGTCGATCGGTGCCAGCGTCAGTTCGCGAAAACCCAGCAGTTCCTTTTCGGCACCCGGCACCCCGCGTTCTTCGACCAGCACCAGATTTTCGATGCGGATGCCATATTCGCCGGCCTTGTAATACCCCGGCTCGTTGGAAAGGATCATGCCCGCCTGCAACGGCTCGTCATTGCCCGGCTGGCTGCTCCAAGCCGCGGCAATCCGCTGCGGGCCTTCGTGGACCGACAGATAGCTGCCCACCCCATGCCCGGTGCCGTGATTGTAGTCGAGACCCGCCTCCCACAGGAATTGCCGCGCCAGCGAATCGAGCTGCACGCCACGCGTGCCGACCGGGAAAATCGCCCTGGCCAGCGCGATATGGCCCTTCAGAACGCGGGTGAAGCGGTCCTTCATTTCGGCCGTCGGCGTGCCGACGATCATGGTGCGCGTCACATCGGTGGTGCCATCACGATATTGCCCGCCCGAATCGACCAGATAGATCGAATCCATGACGATCGGCCGGCTGCTGGCATCGGAAACGCGATAATGCGGGATCGCCGCATTCGGCCCCGCGCCTGAAATCGTGTCGAAGCTCAGATCCTCGAGCACATTGGTCTGGTCGCGGAACTGCTTGAGCTTGTTGGCGGCGCTCATTTCATCGAGCCCGCCCTTGGGCGCTTCGCCATCGAACCAGTGCAGGAAGCGCGTCAACGCCGCTCCGTCGCGGTGGTGCGCGGCAATGGTCCCGGCAATCTCGACGGGGTTCTTCACCGCCTTGGCAAGCACGCACGGATCGCGCGCTTCGACGACACAGGCGCCGCCATCCTTCAGCGCGGCAAAGATCGCCGCAACACAACTCGCCGGATCGGCCATCACCGCCTTGCCACGGAAACCGCCGAGCGCCGCCTCGAAACTATCGCGGGGGTGAACCCGCACATCAGTTCCCAGGTGCGCGCGCACTTCGTCCGACAGTTTTTCGGGCGCTGTGAACAGATCGACACTGGCATCGGCGTGAACAATGGCAAAGGCCAGCGCCACCGGCGTGCGCGACACATCACGGCCGCGGATATTGAGCAACCAGGCAATCGAATCGAGCGCCGCCACCACCACCGCATCGGCGCTGCGCGCCTTCAGGCCATCGGCAATTTCGGCGCGCTTGGCGGCCGATGTCTGGCCGGCGTGCTCATCCGAATGGACTTCGAGTCTGGCAAGGCTTGGCGCCGGGCGGCCGGTCCAGATGCCGTCGATCGGGTTGCGCGCCACGGCCACCAGCGCCGCCCCCTTGGCAGCGAGCTGCCGCCCGGTGCTCTCCACCCAATGGCTGGTGTGCAGCCAGGGATCATAGCCGATGCGATCACCGGCGGCGGCATGCTCTGCCAGCCATTGCGCCGCGCTGGTTTTCGGCACGTCCTGATAATCAAAGACATCGCCCGGCACCTGTTCGCGCACCTGGATGGTGTAGCGGCCATCGGTGAAGATCGCCGCCTTGTCACCGATCACCGCCGCCGAACCCGCCGAGCCACCAAAGCCGGTCAGCCATTCGAGCCTTTGGGCATAGCCGCCGACATATTCGCTCATATGCTCGTCGGTGAGCGGGATGACGAAGCCGGTGAGCTGTTCGGCAGCAAGGCCGCTGCGCAACGCCGCAAGCCGGTCGCGGATGGTGGACATGGGATGTTCCTAAACTAAGGTGTTGCCAGCACCATAGGCCCGCTGCCAAGCCCGCCTCAACCC
>JAAFIT010000414.1 GCA_013298745.1 Sphingomonadales bacterium | reverse complement strand
AGGGTTGCGCCGAAACGCTATCGCCGCCAGAGAACATGGCAGAAGGAATAGACGGAACAGATGAGCAACGCCACCGAACTTCGCGATGCAGCGCTTGAGAACAAGGCCTGGCCCTATGAGGAGGCGCGCAAGCTGCTGGCGCGCTATCCGAACGGCTTTCCCGAAAAGGGCGTGATCTTTGAAACCGGCTATGGTCCCTCGGGCCTGCCGCACATCGGCACCTTTGGCGAAGTGGTGCGCACCACCATGGTGCGCCGCGCCTTTGAAGCCATGGCACCCGGCGTCAAGACCCGGCTGATCGCTTTTTCGGATGACATGGACGGGCTGCGCAAGGTGCCCGATGGCATCCCCAACCCCGAATTGCTGCGCGCCAACCTCGGCAAGCCGCTGACCCAAGTGCCCGATCCGTTCGGCACGCATTCGAGCTTCGGCGCCCACAACAACGCCCGGTTGCAGGCGTTCCTCGATGGCTTTGGTTTCGAGTATGAATTCCTGTCGTCTACCGCCTGCTACCAATCGGGGATGTTCGACGCGACGCTGCTGAAGATCCTCGAAAACTATGACGCCGTCATCAACGTCATCTTGCCAACGCTTGGCCCAGAACGCCGCGCCACCTATTCGCCATTCCTGCCCATCGATCCGGTGTCGGGCATCGTCCTGCAGGTGCCGATCGTCGCGCGCGATGCGGCGGCGGGGACGGTCAGCTATGTTCGCCCCGAAACCAACGAGACGGTGACTGTTCCTGTCACCGGCGGCGCGTGCAAGCTGCAATGGAAGGTCGATTGGGCGATGCGCTGGGTGGCGCTCGGCATCGATTATGAAATGGCCGGCAAGGATCTGATCGATTCGGTGCTGCTGTCGGGCCGCATCACCCGCGTGCTCGGCGCCGAGCCGCCAGCCGGGTTCAATTACGAACTTTTCCTCGATGCCGAAGGCCAGAAGATCTCCAAGTCGAAAGGCAATGGCCTGACCATCGAGGAATGGCTCGATTATGGCCCGCCCGAATCGCTGGCGCTCTACATGTATCAAAGCCCGCGCAAGGCGAAGCGACTGCACTTCGACGTTATCCCGCGCGCCATCGATGAATATGCTGATTTCCTCGGCAAATACCCCGAACAGCCGATCGAGCAGCAGCTCGGCAATCCCGCGCACCATATCCACGAAGGCGCGCCCCCCGCGGCTGATCTGCCGATCAGCTTCTCGTTGCTTCTCAATCTCGCCTCGGTCGCGGCGACCGACGATCCCGCCAAGCTCTGGGCCTATGTCAGCCGCCAGGCGCCGGGCACCAGCCCGGCCAGCCACCCGGCGCTCGACCGGCTGGTGCACCATGCGGCGCGATACGCACGGGATTTCGTCGTGCCGACGCTCAAGCGGCGCGCGCCGGATGAACGCGAAGCAGCAGCGCTTGCCGACCTCGACGCGCGACTGGCTGCAGTCGGGCCGGGGGCAGACGCCGAAGCCTATCAGTTCGAAGTCTATGAAGCCGGCAAGGCCGCGGGTTTCGAAAATCTGCGCGACTGGTTCAAGGCGCTGTATGAAACGCTCATCGGCAGTTCACAGGGACCACGTATGGGTTCGTTCATCGCGCTTTATGGTCTCGACCAGACAAGGGCGTTGATTGCGTCTGCATTATCGAAGGACAGTTGATGGCCCGCCGCCTCGCCCTGTTGCTCGCTGGCATCACCAGCCTCTCCGTCTCCGCGCCCGCGCTGGCCGATGCCGCAGCGGCGTTCCGCGACGGCAAATGGCCGGTCGCGATGGCGCAGGGCCGTGCCGAAGCAACCCCGGCAGCGCTGGTGTTGGCCGGTCGCTCGCAACTCGCGGTCGCCGCCTATGAAACCCGCGACAAGGCGCAGGCGCTGGCCCAGGTCGAGCGCGCCGAAGCCGATTTCGACGCGGCACTGGCGAAGAACCCCAATGATGTTGCCGCACAGATGCAGAAGGCCGTCGCCATCGGCTATCGCGCCAAGCTGACCAAGTCCCCCGGGCTCGGCAAGGAGGCGAAAAAGCGCTTCGAAGCGGTGCGCGCCGCACATCCCGATAATGCCATCGCCTGGTCAGCGGTCGGCGGCTGGCACGCCGGCGCCATTGCCACACTGGGCAGTTTCATGGCCGGCACCGTGCTGGGCGCCAAGAATGACGAGATCGAGCGCAATTTCGGCCAGGCGCTGAAGCTCGATCCGCGCAGCCCGTCGCTGCGGGCGATTTATGCGATGTCGCTTCTCGATCTGGATCGCGACAATGCCCTAAATGCCGCCAACATCCTCAATGGTATCGGCGGCCTGCCGGCCAATGATGGCTTTGATGCGCTGTTGCGCGCCCAGGGGGTTCAGCTTGCCGCCGCGCTCAAGGCCGGTGACGCGAAGGCGGCACAGGCGCTGGCGCGGCGGTTGCAGGCGTTCGGAACGGTCGGCTGATCGTTCCGTAGAGCAGTTTACATCGCTTTCTTCAGCATAGGCGGCATCTTCGCCGCGGTCACTTCGATCTCGATGAGGAAGTTCGGCCCGGCGAGGCCGGCAACCTGCACGGTCGAACGGGCGACCTTGTTAGGGTTTTCGGCGGTGCCGAAAAACTCGCGATAGCCAGCGTTGAAGCCGGCGAAATCCATCTTGCCATCCATGCCGGGTGCCGCAGTGACAAACACCGTCATCTTGAAGATGTCGGACATGGCATAGCCCTGCGCCGCCAGGATACCCTTGATCTTGTTGAAGATGCTGATCGTCTGGGTCTTGGTGTCACCAAAGGCTTCGACGCTGGTCGCCGGCTTTGACGGATCGATCGGCGAGGCGAGCTGCCCCGACAGATGGAAAACTTCGGCGCCGGGGGGCACGATCACCCCGGTGAGGATCAGGCCCTGCGGCGTGTTTCCGATGCGGGTGATTTCGGCGGCGTTGGCGGCGGTGCCGAGCATGGCGGCAACAGCGAGCGTAGTGAGCAGCGATTTCATGGCGTTCCCCTTGATTGAGCAGACAACAGAACGGGCGACAGGATAACCCTGCCGCCCGTAACTGCAACCCGATTAGGCCTTAGAACTTGGCGCTGGCGCGAACGTACCAGAAGCCACCGGCCCAGCCGAGCGGCGAGGTATCCGGATAGAAGGACCCGTTCGCAGCGCCAC
>JAAFIT010000413.1 GCA_013298745.1 Sphingomonadales bacterium | reverse complement strand
CCGTCTTTGGTTTCCTTTTCGCCGTTCGTGCCAAAGCCAACGAGTTCATAACTGGCCTTTTTCATCGTGCCGCTCTCAAAGTCGAAAACCTGACTGATTTGGTTCGAATCATGGCTGTCGCTCATGAAGACCTGACCCTTCTTCATATAGGCCCATCCCAGCGAACCGGCTTCGAACTTGCGCGCATCGAGCACGTTCAGGTCGTCACCCAGTTTCAGCACCACCCAGGTGCCGCCGCCTTCCGTGCCCATCACATAGCGGCCGGTCTGGTCCTCCATGCTGTTAAGCGCCGAAAAGCCACCCCAGTTGAAGGTGTCGCTGCCGTTCAGGCCGCCCATGCCCGGCATTTCGGCCTTGGCGTTCAACTGACCGGTGGCGAGGTCCCAGCGGCCAAAAACTGAGGCTTCCGGATAGCCCCCATCGCCCTTGGTATCGAAAACGCGGCCATAAAGCTGCCCGCCCGTTGCAGTCATGTACGTGCCTGCCATCATGGCGCCGTCGAGTTTCAGAACTTCGCTGACCTCGCCGGCCTGAAAGGCGGCAGCGTTCTTGTACATCTGCACTTCCGGGCCTTCAAAACCATAGCCCAGCCGGGTGTAAAAGGCGCCGGTTTTGGAATCGATGGCCAACGCCAGAAATTCGGTTTTGGCATCGCGCACCTTCTCCACCTTCAACTGGATGGTCTTTGGTGCCTCCGGCTGTTCCTTGTCCGCCTGTGCATATTCGCTGCTGTCCAGCTTTTCATCGGCCATAGCCGCGTTCGACATGACAGGAGACAGCAGCAGTGCCATCCCCGCCAGAAAAATGATCTTCATCAGCGACCCCTTATGCGCCGCCGGGACCATCCCCACCGGATTAGCAACCCGCCAATTCAGGCGACGCACGATAGTAACTGCATGATTTGTGCCAATTTAATAAATGGCGAAAATCGGGCTTTTTCTGCTTTTATCATCACTCGGCGAATAGCAATACGCAACTATTAGTGTTGCATATTGCGATAAAACTGACGCATTTTGCAAATCGCCGCTAATGTGAGCAAATGCGCGGATGTCGGCTTCTGGCATATGCTGACGTCCAGCAACCTTGCCCGAAATGGCGGCAATGGCCCCAAACGCGGTTACTGAGGATTGGCCGGTCATCATCCGCAAGTCGCTTGTCGTTGCGCCGACTCTGCCAACCCGCTACCCCACCGCTATGCTCCCCCTCGCCGGTCTCAAGGTTATCGACCTGTCGTCAGTCGTTTTCGGCCCCTATTGCGCGCAATGGTTTGCCGATTTGGGGGCCGACGTCATCAAGCTGGAGGCACCAGAGGGGGATTCCACCCGCCAGACCGGCCCCGGGCTGGAGCCCGGCATGGCGGCGCTGTTCATCGGCTGCAATCGTGGCAAAAGGGGCCTAGTGCTCGATCTGAAGACCGCCGAAGGCCAGGCGGCGCTCGATACACTCCTCGAAACCGCCGATGTGCTGCTGCATTCGATCCGGCCGCAAAAGCTCAAGTCGCTGGGGCTCGACCCCGACGCGCTGCTCGCCCGTCACCCGCGGCTGGTCTATGCCGGGCTGCACGGCTTTGGCGAGGACGGCCCCTATGGCGGGCTGCCGGCCTATGACGATGTCATCCAGGGCATGTCGGGCGTCGCCGATCTGATGGCGCAATCGACCGGCACTCCGCGCTACATGCCGACGATCATCGCCGACAAGGTCTCGGGCCTCACCGCCGGTATCGCCATCCTCGCCGCCATCGTCCGTCGCGCGACGACGGGCAAGGGTGGCTTTGTCGAAATCCCGATGTTCGAAACCATGGTGGCGTTCAATTTCGTCGAACATTTCTATGGCCATCATTTTTCGCCACCCAAGGGCCCGCTCGGCTATCCGCGCGTCATGGCGCCCTGGCGCAAACCGCTCGAAACCGCCGATGGCCACCTCTGCATGATGGCCTATACCGATGCGCATTGGCGCGGCTTTTTCACCGTCGCCGGCGCGCCCGAACACCTCGCCGACCCGCGCTTTGCCAGCATTGCCACACGCACCCAGCATATCGACGCGATCTATGGCCTTGCCGCCACACTCGTCCGCACGAAGACCACCGCCGAATGGCTGGCTTTGCTCGAAGAAGCGCAGGTGCCCTGCGCCAAGGTCATCCCGCTCGCCAACCTGGAAAGCGACCCCCACCTCACCGCCACCGGCTTTTTCCAACGCGTCGAAACCCCGGCCGGCCCGCTCAATTTCCCCGGCGTGCCGGTGCTGTTCGATGGCGTCCGCCCGCCGGTTTCAGCGCCGCCGCATCTCGGCGAACACAGCCGCGCCGTGCTGGCGGAGGCCGGGTTCAGCGAGGATGATATTGCCGCTCTGATGGCAAGCCGGGCGGCGCGGCAGGGTTAGGCTTTTTGAGCCTCCGGCGGTTGGGGCCGCAGGCCCCAAACCCCATTTTGTTTGGCGCGTTCTTCGCCGGCCGCATTGCAGTTGCGCACATTGACAATCGGGGTCTGGGGCCAATGGCCCCAGCCGCCGGAGGCCCTTTCTTCGTTTCCAAGCCGCGAAAAAGCGAAATGGCAGTTTTCGAGGGAAACAGCGATTGTCGGACATAGATTGATTGCGGAAACAGCAGAAACCCCCACCCCGACCCTCCCCACTCTACCGGCTTCGCCGGTGGGGGGAGGGGGAGACGCTACACCTCGCGCGCTACCACAATCTCGATCAGCGTTGGCATGTCGCTTGCCAGCGCCGCAGCGAAGGCATCGCGTACTTCGTCGAGCGTATCGACCCGCACCCCGGCGACGCCATGGGCTTGCGCCAGCGCCATGAAATCGATGGCGGGGTGCTCGAGATCCATCTCGATATAGGTGTCGGACGCTGCCGAATGGCCGCCGATGGCGCGGGTGCGCTGTTTGAGGATGCGGTAGCTGCGGTTGTTGAAGATGATGGTGACGACCGGCAGGCGGTAATGCGCCAGCGTCCACAGCCCGGCGGCGGAATACATGGCGCTGCCATCGCCTGATAGCACCACCACCGGGCGGCCGGGATGCGCCAGTTGCGCGCCGATGGCTTGCGGAATCGCGACGCCGATGCCGCCGCCGCGCATGCCGAACCAGCTGTCCGGCGCCACCGCGGGCACCAGTTGGCGCACCGTGTT
>JAAFIT010000412.1 GCA_013298745.1 Sphingomonadales bacterium | reverse complement strand
ACGCTGCCCCGCGCCGGCAAGGCCTTCACCATAAGATAACTGCGTCGTTCGCACCCAGGCGGCGAGCGCCTGGTCTTCTGGGTCGGTCGCGGCCATCGCCATCCAGCCGTCGCGCGACGCCTGCAATAGCGGCAGCGCCGCCGCCCATTGCCCGGCATCGGCCAACGAGGTGCCAAGGTTCCATTGTTGTCGCCGCACCTGCCATTGGAGCGCCGGCTCGGCCGGAAAGCGCACCCGGCCGGCTTCGGCGAGCGCCAGCGCCGCGCGATAGCCGGCAATCGCCTCCGGCTTTTCGCCGCCATAATAACGTGCCTCGGCGGCGAGATCGCGCGCCCTGATCTGCCGCAGCCATTCGGCAGCCGTTTGTGGGCTGTCGCGCAACGCCGCCTCGGCACGGGCAATGGCACGGCGGTAATCGCCCTGCCATTGCGCCACCTCGCTTTGCGCCAGCGCCAGTTCATCGCGCAGCGCCGGGGATGCCGCGACGACATTTGCCTCCGCTGCAGCCAGCAGCGCCGGCGCCTTGGCAAGGTTGCCGCCGCCTGCCGCGAGGCGCGCCGAATCGATGAGCAATTGCGCCCGCAACGGCTGCGCGGCGGCGCGCTTGTCGTCCACGATCAAGGCCAGTGCCGTGTCGAGCGAAGCCCGCGCTGCCGGCCGGTCGCGCAGGCTTGGGCGGTCGATGGCATTCTGTACGACGGCGAGCCGCCGATAGGCCTCTGCCGCCTCGCGCCGCAACTCGAGCCCGGCGTCGGGCAATGCCGCGACCTTGGCGAGCATCGCCGCTGCCTCGGTCGCCAGTGCCGCACGAAGGCGCACGGTACCAGGTTGCTTCTCCAGCCGGTCGCTCAATTCGGCAACCTGGCTGCGCGCCAGCACCCGCACATCGGCTGTCCGCGCGTTGATCTCCTGCTGCCGGGTCTCGGCCAGCTGCCAGCCCTGCCATGCTGCAATCGCCAGCGCCACCAGCCCGATGATGCCCGCAAGGGCGAGCGCGCCACGACGCGTGCTCTTGGGGGCCGCAGTGTCCGGCACGGCCGCAGCAGCGCCGGCGCCTTCACGCGATTGCAGCCATTGCGCCAGTTCCGCTTCATAGGCGAACACCGGCGCCCGTGCCTCGCCCGGAACGCGGTGCACGGGCAAGCCGCGGCTCGCCTCCCAGCGCTTGACGGTGCGTTCATCGACACCGAACCAGCGGCCGATGTCCTTCCAGCCCCGCACCCGCACCTCGTTGGCGGGCGGCGGTGACCCTGGGGCAGTGCGGATCTGGGGGGGCGGCGAGGCCATGGATCAAGAGGCTATCACCAACGCCACCCGCACGCCAATCCCGCACCGGGGTGGCTGTGTGTCCCGTCATGCCCCGACCTGTCCCGACACGCACCGACGCGGACCGGGCGACATCGCATTAACATCACGGCAATCAACTCGAACAGGCGGGAGCAGACTGATGATGATGCGAAGGAATCTCGGCACAGCGGCGATGGCGCTTGCCATGATCATGGCGGCGCCGGCGGCAGCGGTGACCCACACCCTGACCCTGACCGGGGTGCTCGACGATGTCAGCACCTCGAGCTTCGATTTTGGTGTCGACGAACTGTCCTACGCCTCGCTCGACCTCACCGGCTTCTCGCCGTTCACGCTGAACAGCGGCGACATCATCGAATTCGATATCAGCTTCACCGGTTTCTATCTCGGCGTGGCGCCCTTCGACGGCTTTGTCATCGGCCCGGCGACCGAGGGTGGCTATGGCCAGTTGTTCGGCGTCAACTTCTTTCGGTTCGACGATGTCGACCCGATCAACGCCAGCAATGGCGGCGGCAGCGGCGCCTTCGTCGATGCCACGGGCGATCTCGCCGGAATCAACCTCAGTGGCGGCTGCGGCAACTGCCTGACCCCGATCATGGGTCGCGCGCCAGGCCCCTTCGGCGGCTTCATGTTCAAGGGCCTGACCGGATCGACGACCGTCACGCTCGATGGCAGCTACATTGTCGATCGCATCACCTTGTCGTCACAAGTGCAAACGGGGTTTGAAGCCGCGGTGCCGGAACCCGGCAACTGGACCATGCTGATCGCCGGCTTCGGCCTCGTCGGCGCCGTGCAGCGCCGCCAGCGCCGCTCTGACGTGCGCGCCTGAACCACCGGGGTAAGGACAATGCCATGAAGATATTACGCACATTCGCAGCTGCCGCCCTGATTGTTGCCGCTCCGGGGGCAGCGCAGGCCTCGGCCGTGTGTATCGAAACACCGGGCAGCGTCGATTATGTCATCACCAAGCTCGACTATCAGGTCGATAACATCATCCGCTTCAACGAGGGCAGTTGCAGCAGCGGCCGCGGCGGCACCTACACCGCCATGGCGACCGAATCCCCCTATTCGCTCGCCGACATCTATTATCCCGATGGCCATGACCGTCTGATGCTGCTCGGCACCGCGACCGATCTGGCGGGCGACCCGCCGGGCCAGAAGCACGCCGTCATCTTCGGCAATGTGAACTGGGTCAACGGCGCGCAGGGCATTGCCTTCGGCACCCTGTTCCCATCGACCCTTGAAGCAAGCCTGATCGCTGCATTGGAAGACGCGGCAACCGGCAGCGGTGCGCAAAGCAGTTATGATTTCATCGACGCGTTCTGGACCGGCGAGGCCGAAAGCGCCGGGCTGAAATTCGCACCGGGGGACAGTTTCGGCATCATCGCCTTTTCGTCCGGCCAGATCATCGGAAATGGCATGACCAGCTTCACACCGGCGACAGCAAATGTGCCGGAGCCGGCCAGTTGGGCACTGCTGATCGCCGGCTTCGGCCTTGTCGGCGCCGTGCAGCGCAAGCGTCGGACGGCCAGCGTCGCGGCATAGTCTCGGGGCTGGCGCGTGGCCGGACATGAAAAGGGCCGGGGATCGCTCCCCGGCCCTTCGCATGTCAGGTGATCGTCAGATCAGATGCTGTGACCGACCGTGGTGGTGTCGACACGCACGCCGGCGCCCATGGTGGACGAGAGCGCGACCTTCTGGAGGTACTTGCCCTTGGCACCCGACGGCTTGGCCTTGACGACGGCATCGAGCAGCGCGTCGAAATTGGCGCGCAGATCTTCCTGGGGGAAGCTCGCCTTGCCGAGCATGCCGTGGATGATCCCGGCCTTTTCGACGCGATATTCGACCTGG
>JAAFIT010000411.1 GCA_013298745.1 Sphingomonadales bacterium | reverse complement strand
TGCGGCGGCTCGGGCATCTCTGAACCGCTGCACGCGCGAAAAGCCAGTCGAAAACACCGAATCTCTGGCCTTTCGCGGGCTTGGGTCGAAGCGACCGTTCAGCAATGTCAAAGAGCGAAGCTGTTTAGCACTTTAGCAGAAGTGTAGGTTGTAGGACAGCGGTGTCCGGAAACTGGTGCCGTAATCCCGCCAGACCGCATGAAATTTCGATTACGACTTGGTCATATCTCTTGATGTTTCCTCATGATTTGGCTATAAAAATGCTCAAACCATTAACGCATTGACAAGATTAGAGGCTTGCCATGAAGACGGTTTTCACTCTGCTCCCGATCGCCCTGCTTTGCGCCGCCCAGGCCGTTTCCGCCGCGACGGTTATTGTTCCGGGCGATACCACCGGACAGCCGGTCTATCGCCGCACGGTGGTGGGGGTCGGCGGGCCGCCGACGACGCTTTCATCCATCGGGACAGCGACGCCTTATGAGGTGACGCCGTTCAGCGTCTCGGCGAATGGTCTCTATACATTGCTGGTCACATCGATGAGTCCGGCGAATTGGAACAATTTTCTGACCCTTTACAAGGACTCCTTCGATCCGGCGAATGCGTTGACCAATGTGCTGGCGTCTTCCGACAACTTCTCCCTCGGCACCCAGAACGCCCAGATTAGCCGCAATCTCACCGCCGCAACCCGCTATTTTGCGGTCGTCGCCGGCAGCGGCAATGCGAATTTCGGCAGCTATACTCTGACGATCAGTGGCCCGGGCGACATCAATGTCGTTCCCGAACCCGCCAGCTGGGCGATGCTGATCGCCGGCTTCGGCCTGACCGGCGCCGTCATGCGCCGCCGTCGCGCCGCGCTGGCGTAAGCGCTCGATCGCCTCCGGCGGCCGGGGCCATTGGCCCCGGACCCCCTTTACTCGACGTAGATCCCCGCCACTCGCCACTGGCCGCCTTCCTGGTTGAGCAACAGGGTTTCGATTTTGCTCACGTTGCCGGCAAAGGTCGTGCGGAAGCGGACGCTGCGCGCGCCGTTGGGCGCGGCAGGCGTGTCGAAGTCGCTCAGAAGTTCGCGCGACTGTGCAGGGCCAAGCTTGGCGTGCACGCCTTCCGCGGCGCCCTGCCAGTTGGCGAGCGTGTTGACCTTCTGGAACGACGCGGCGGTCGCGGCATAGCTCGCCTTCCAGTTGCGGGCATCGACCAGCGCCAGCCAGTCCCGCGCCGCCCGGCTCGCATCGCTTTCGGCGACGGCGGTAGTTGCTGCGGTTGAAGCGGGCTGGGCAGCAGGTTCGCTCGCGGCAAAGGCGAGCGCAGCAACGAAAAGTGCAATCATGGCAAATCCTCCAATCGTCCAGGCGGGCCACGGCTTTTCCGCCGGGCCTGGGTCAAGGGTCTGAGCGCTCGCCGCCGCACCGGCATCCCCTGAAAACCTGTCCCCAATCATTTGGGGGGCTTCCGCCTCGCGCAACAGCCGCGCCGCCGCCTTGCTGCTCGATACCGAAAGCTTGCGCCGCGCATCGCGCAGCCGCTCATTCACCGTATGCACCGATAGCCCCAGCACCGTCGCCATCGACTTGGCATCATGCCCGCCAAGCAACAGGCGCAACGCTTCCTTCTCCTTCTCGCTCAACGCCTGAATCGCGTCTGTCATTGCTGGAGTCGCCTCGTGATCACCGGAGCCAAGGCTAGCGCGGGCAGGGCCGCGCGGTCACCCCGAAAGATTTGTACCTCGGTGAGCGAGGGCCTTCGGAGGCCCATGGAAGTCTCCCTCCCCCCACCGCCGCAGGCGGTAGAGTGGGGAGGGCCGGGGTGGGGGTCCGTCGCCGAAGCCCGCCCTCACCGGCAAACCCCCACCCCAGCCCTCCCCACTCTCCGTTCGCTGCGCTCACGGGGGAGGAGGGAGAAGAACGCCCACGAGTTGGTGGGTGAGCGTGCGCGCAATATCGGCCTCGGCCACGTCCGCGTTGCTGAAGCGGATGAGGCAATAGCCCTGCGTGTTCAGCCAGGCCGTGCGCGCCGCCTCGGCAGCAGAGTCGAGGTCATGCGTGCTGCCATCGATCTCGATGATGATCCGCGCCCGGTGCGAGGCGAAATCGGCGATGTAACGGCCGGCAAAGGGTACTTGTCGGCGAAAATGCAGCACATCGAACGGCGCCGCGCGCAGGATCCGCCACACGGCGCGCTCATAAGGCGTCGGCGCGTTGCGCATCGCCCGCGCACGGCTCTGCAAAGGCCGATCCGTCATGGCAAGAACATACCCTCTCCCTCCCTCCACGCGAAGCGTAGAGTGGCGAGGGCCGGGGTGGGGGCGGTGGAAACAGCAGCCCGCCCTCTCCGCCAAAACCCCCACCCCAACCCTCCCCACTCTCGGTTCGCTGCGCTCACCGGGGAGGAGGGGGCTACCGTCGCAGGCGGGTGATAGCCGCCGCCTTATTTGCATGTTAACGTCTCCCCCATCACGGCAAGGGAGGGGGCACCATGCCATATCGTCAGGCGCATTGGTTCGTCGGCTTGGTGCTGGCGACGATCCTGGTTGGCTTCTGGGGCAGTTACTGGTCGGCAATTGCCGCGGTGCCGCTGGCGTTTCACGTCCATGCGATCAGTGCGTCGAGCTGGCTGATCCTGCTGAGCGTCCAGAGCCTCGCCATCCACCGCCGCGCCAACGCGCTGCACCGTCAGCTCGGCCTCGCCAGCTTTGCGCTGTTCCCGCTGCTCATCCTCGGCTTCGTGATGATCATCGATGTGTCGGCGCAAGGCTATGTCGCCGCCCGCAACGCATTCGCCGTCCACAACGGCCCGTCCTTCGGCATCGGCATGGCCATCGCCATCGCCGCCTATCTCACGCTCTTCTATCTGGCGCTCAAGCACCGCCGCAATGTCCGGCTCCACGCCGGCTATCTGCTCGCCACGCCGCTGATCCTGTTCGAATCGCCCTTCTCCCGCGTGATGGACATGTACCTGCCGTGGATGAACATCATCAACAGCCCGGGGCCGCAGGTCGTGCAGGATACCATCGCCCTGTCCGATGCCCTGTCGATCGTCTTCGCCCTGGCGCTCTATGCCCTCAACCGCAAGCACGGCACCCCCTGGCTCGTCGCCGCCGCCTTCATGGCCGCCCAGGCCGTCGCCATGTGGTTTGCGCCGTCGGTCCCGGCGCTCGGCC
>JAAFIT010000410.1 GCA_013298745.1 Sphingomonadales bacterium | reverse complement strand
CTTGTCCGCATCGAACCATTCGGCGCTTTTGAGTTCGGCATCGAGCTTGGCGTTGGTCGTCGTCACCGAAGCGACGGGAATGCTGATCTCCAGCTTGGTCGCGGCAAGCTGCTTGGGATCGAGGCTTAGCGTTCCCGTCGCGCCGGCGAAATCGCCATACCAGTCGCTGAACCCCATGTGGGAGACGCTGAACTGGACGCGGGTGTGCGAGGGTTCAACAGCATAATTGCCGGCGGTCACCGCGGCCGGGTCGGGGCTGGCCGGCCCCGCGGCAAGCGCCGGCGTGGCGAGCAGGGCAATCAGGATGGCGTTGGTGATCAGGCGCATGGCAACCTCGGGTCTGCGATGAATGACGATAACGTGCCGACGCTATGGAAAGCTCCCGACGCCGGGTCAACAAAGCCGATCTACCCCATCGGGTAGAGGATATCCTTGGTCACGGCATCGCACGCCTTCATCACCTCGTCTGACAAGACGAGATCGCTGGCGGCGAAGATATCGGCGAGTTGGTCCTCGCTGGTGACACCGACGATCGTCGAGGCGACAAAGTCATGCTGCTTGCTCCAGGCCGTCGCCAATGTGACCGGGGCGATGCCGGCCTCTGCGGCGATGGCGATGAAGCGCTCGGTCGAAGCCAGCGACTTGTCGTTGACGAAGCGCTTTGCCATCACCGCTTGGCGGCCGCCGAGTTCGAGATAGCGCGAGAAGCGCGCGCCTTCCGGCCGGCCACCATTGTTGTATTTGCCCGACAGGGTGCCGCCGCCGAGCGGTGAATAGGGAATGAGGCTGACGCCTTCCTGCCGGCAGACCTGCGCCAGCGCATCTTCGAAGCGGCGGTTGTTGAGGCTGAAATTGTTCTGGATGGTCTCATAGCGCGCGAGGCCTTCGCGTTCCGAGACGGCGAGGCTCTTCATCAGCCCCCAGGCGGTTTCGTTGCTGCAACCGATCACGCGCACCTTGCCGGCGGCGACCAGATCATCGAGCGCCCGAATTGCCTCTTCATAGCGCGCGCCATGGTCGGGCCAGTGCGTCTGATAGAGATCGATATAGTCGGTATCGAGGCGCTTCAGGCTGGCTTCGATGGCGCGAACGATATTGTGGCGATCGAGCGCGGTCATCCCGGCGCGCTGCGAGGATTTGAGCCAGCCGTGACTGGGGCCGGAGACTTTGGTCGCGATGATCACCGCGTCGCGGCGCTTGGTCTTCAGCCAGCGGCCGACGATTTCCTCGGTGACACCGGCCCACTCCTCCTTGGGCGGGACGGGATAGTTTTCGGCGGTATCGAAGAAGTTGATACCGGCATCGAGCGAAGCGTCGAGGATACGGAACGCCGTCGCCTCATCGGCCTGTGAACCAAAGGTCATCGTTCCCATGCAGATGGCGGAAACATAGATCGGGCTTTTTCCGAGGCGGCGGGTCTGCATGGTTCGACTCCCTTTATTCGTTCAATCGTCGTGTAAGGTCGGCTCGGTGCGCAAGGCGGGGCTGAACGAGCAAAAGCCGAAAAGCGCCACGAGCGCGACGCCGCCGAGGAGGTAGGGCAGCGTCGGGCTCAACTGATACAATCCGATGCCGATGGCTGGCGCTAGCACAAAGCACGAGCCGTTGATCGAGGTGACGGCGCCGGCGACGCCGCCTTGTTCGCTGCGGCCGACGGCCAGGCTGGCGCCCGCCGTGAATCCCGGCCGGGCAAAGCCATAGCCCATCGATGACAGCGCAAATGCCACCACCAGCGCATGAAAATCGGGCGCCAGCGCAATGCCGATCGTGCCGATGGCCGCGACGAGCGTGCCCCACCGCATCAAGCTGGGCGGTGTCATGCGGAACAAGGGGATCAGGCCCCATTGCACCAGCAATGTCGCACAGGCACCGGCAATGAAAATGATGGCGATTTCCTGCTGCGCTTGCAGTGGCGTGCCGCCGATCTTGTCGATGACCAGAAAGCCCAGTGCCTGTCCGGTTGCGGCCTGGATCGATCCCGAACAGAAACCGAAGATCATGAACGGCAGGATGCGCGGATCACGCCACGACAGCCGCGGCGTACGCCCGGCAGCGGCAGCTTGCAGGCTGCCACCGGTGGCACCGCCGCTGATCGTCGGCTCGCTGGCAGGGGCGCCATGTGGCAGGCCAGGCTGCGACTCGGCGTTCGCGCCGGCACCGATCAGACCCGGAAAATGCGTGGGATCGTCATCCGGCAGCCAGCGGCGCACGGCGACGAGAACGAAGATGGCAATGGCGGCAAAGGCGAACAGCGGCCCGGCCAGCCCGACCGCACCGATGATGAACAATGGCGCGACCGCTGGCCCCAAGATCGTGCCCAGACCAAAGGCGGAAGACAGCGATGCTAGCGCGTTGGTCCGCTCCGCTTCGCTGGTGCGCGCCGCGACATAGGCCTGCGCCGCCGGGTTGGAGGCCGAGCCGAAAATCCCGAACAATGACCGCAGCCCGGCGAACAGGGCGAAGGTCGCGACCGGCACCAGCAGCCCCTGCAGGCCGGCATAGATAACGATGCCGCAGCCGAGCATCGACACGCCGAAGCCGATGACGCCGACTTCCATGAGCCGGCGGCGACCGCGAATATCGGACTGGCGCGCCCAATAGGGCGCACTGAAGGTCCATAACAGCGCCGAAAAGGAAAAGATGATCGCCACCAGCATGTCGGGGATCTTGATGACGCGGGCAATGGCAGGCAGCACCGTCTGCAGTGCCGTATTGCCGGCGGCAACGGTGAGCAGGACGGCGAACAGCACGGCAAATTCGCTGCGGGGCATTGCAGATGACTGGGCAAAACGCATGGTTGCTGCATGGGCGAGAGCGCAGCGCTTGCCAAGCCATCAGATACATCTGGCGGCACCGTCTCTCTCGCACGTGGCGACAATACCGGGCATAAGCGGCGTTGAAAGGCGAGCCGAATGACCTTGTGCCCTCCGACGTCGCGATGAGCCCGCCCAAGTTGACGCGCCGCGATGCACTGGTCCTCGCCGGGGTTGCGGGTGGCGGCTATGCCGCCGCGCGCCTGATGCAGGCGGCGGCGCCATTGGGTCAGGACGTTTCCGGCAACATGATCGCAATGGCGGCGCTCGACGACCCTGACGGTCCCTCGGGCGGCGCTGCGGACGGTGATCTGGTGATGGCGGTCTATACCGATTATCGCTGCCCGGCGTG
>JAAFIT010000041.1:3818-11110 GCA_013298745.1 Sphingomonadales bacterium | reverse complement strand
ATGTCCACGCGTCATTCCGCGAATCCGACCGCCGCCTGCGCGATCTCGAGGCCTATATGACCTCGTCGAACAGCCGGCTTTCGAACGAAATCGAGCAGCTGCGCTAAGCGCGGGTCCGGGGGAGAATAGTCATGAGCTTTGGCGGACCCGCCTTTGTCCTCGCCATCATCGCGATGAGCTTCATCGGATGGATCATCACCACCGCCATCCGCGCCAAGCACGGTTATCCGCTGGAAGGCGAATGGGGCGGCACGGTGAACAAGAAAGACACCGAAATGAAGCGGCAGAACGACATCCTGGAACGCGAGAACCAGATGCTGCGCGGCAAGGTCGGCCGGCTGGAAGAGCGCATGGCGGTGCTGGAACGCATCGCTACCGATGCCCCGGCGCGCCTGACCGCCGAAATCGACAAATTGCGCGATTGAACCGCGCCTCCGAGGGAGATTCGCCATGAGCGACGTTGTTTTTGCCCTAATTCCCATCCTCGCCCTGTCGATACCGGTGTTCGGGATCGCGCTGACCGGGTTTCGCCGCTGGGCCGACCTCAAGGAAAAGCAGCTCGAGATTGCTGCCCGCACCGCCGGTGAACAGGCAGCGCAATATGCCGCCAAGATTGAACGGCTGGAGGCGCATGTCGCGGTGCTCAACCGCATCGTCACCGACCGCAACGAAGGGCTGACCGCGCAGATCGAAAGCCTGCGCGACACGCCGCCTATCACCAAGATCAACTGAGGACCGGATCATGGCACTAAGCCCCGAATTCATCAGCGCCATTGCCCCCGTCGGCGTCAGCGCCATCTTCATGGGCACCATCGCCTGGGTGACCACCACCTGGCTGCGGGTCAAGAATGGCTACCCGCTCGAAAACAGCTGGGGCAAGCCGCTGTTCCCGCAACTCAGCAACGAGGCGATGGAGCGGGTCAAGCTGATCGCGCAGGAAAACGCCCAGCTCCGCGCCGAACTCGGCAGCGTCAAGGACCGGCTCGAGGTGCTCGAACGCATCGCTACCGATCCGGGCCGGCGCCTTGCCTCCGAAATCGATGCGCTCGCCACCAAAGCGCTGAACTGAACCACCGCCGCCGCAACCACTAACCCGAGAGTCCCCCGATGAACCCCTTTGAAATGGTTGTGATGATCGTGGCGATTGTCACCATCGGCAAGGTGCTGTCCGGCCGGATGCAGGGCAAGCGCAGCCGCATGCAGGCGCTGGCCGGCGATGTTCAGGACGACAGCAAGGCCGTGGCCGAGGCGGCCCGGCTGCGCAACGAAGTCAACCGCCTCAACGAGCGTATCCAGGTGCTCGAACGCCTCGCCACCGATCCGGCCAAGCGCCTGTCGGACGAGATCGACAGCCTGAAGAATCAATAGTTCGAACCCAAGAGAAGGAGGACGACCATGCCCCCGCTTGAATCGCTCCTGGTGCTCAGCACCGCCAGTCTTGCCGGTATCGGCCTTGTCGGCGGCTTTGCCGCCTGGGGCTGGGCCGGATGGCTGCGGCTGCGTGCGCAGGAGCTCGCGCTCGACAAGACGCGCAATGCCGATGCCGATCTGCCCGCCATCGGCCAGCGCATCGATCTCGCTGATCTGAAGGAACGCATCCGCAAGTTGGAAGCCATCGCCGCCGGCGTGGATTTCTAGGCGCTGCTGGGGCCTGTGGCCCCAGACCCCAGTTGACCCGACCGCGGCGACGCCGCAAACCGCAGCCATGACGATTGCGACTTTTGATGATGTCGAGGCCGAATTCGAGGCGCTTGAGGATTGGGACGACCGTTACCGGTTGCTGATCGATCTGGGCCGCGCCCTGCCTGCGATGCCCGATGCGCTGAAAACCGATGCCACCCGCGTGCGCGGCTGCGCCTCGCAGGTCTGGCTCCACACCCGCCATGATGGCGATGTGCTGCGCTTCGCCGCCGACAGCGATGCCGCCATCGTCAAGGGGCTGGTGGCGCTGGTGCTGTTGCTCGCCGATGGCCGCCACCCGGCCGAGATCGACACCGCCGCCATCCGCTGCCGGCTCGATGCGCTCGGCCTGTCAAAACATCTGTCCTCCAACCGCACCCAGGGCCTCGCTTCGATGGTGGCGCGCATCGGCGATCTGGCGCGCGAGGCGGCATGAGCGACTTTCCCACCGACAGCAGCCCCGTCGATGGCAGTGCAGAAGCCGCCGCCCGCCAGCAGCGCTTTTTCGCGCGCTTCCTCAACGAAATTCCCCACCTCGCCATGCTCGGCATCCGCTACGACAGCCATGGCGGCAACTGGCTGCAGATGGCGATGCCGTGGCGCGACGATCTGCTCGCCGATCCCGATCACGGCATCCTCGCCTCGGGCCCCGTCTATTCGTTGATGGACAATGTCGCCGGTTTTGCCGCCATCCTCGGCCGCGGCGCCTTTGAACCCCATGCGACACTCGATCTGCGGCTCGATTATCTGCGCGCCCCCGAAATCGGCGCCACCATCATCGGCCGCGCCGAATGTTACCGGATGACCCGCCAGATCGCCTTCGTCCGCGGCGCCGCGCATGACGGCGACCCGGAAAAGCCGATCGCGCACGTGGCGGGCACCTTTATGTTCACCGGTTCCGGCAGCGCGACTCCCGCCGCATGACCAGCCTCGCCCTTGCCACCGCCCTGCGCCACGATCGCCATGGCCGGCTCGACATGCTGCCCTATGCCCGCGCGCTCAACCTCAGCTTCGAACGCGACGACGATGAAACCCGGCTGCTGATGCCCTTCGCCCCCGGCCTCATCGGTGCCCCCGGTCGCTTGCACGGCGGCACGCTCGCCGGGCTCCTTGAAATGGCCTCGCTGGCGGCGATCATCGTCGCACTCCCCGATGATGGCCGGATGCCGCGGCTGCGCCCGATCACCATCACCACCGATTTCATGCGTGAAGGCACGCCGGTCGATACCCATGCCGCCGCCGAAATCACCCGGCTTGGCCGCCGCATCGCCAATGTCTCGGCCCGCGCCTGGCAGTTCGAACGCGCCCGGCCGATTGCGGCGGCGAATATCAACTTTCTTATCGATTGGCCTGGGTGAGGATCGTTGCCTCCGGCGGCTGGGGCCGTTGGCCCCAGACCCCAGTTGAACGCGTGGGGTGAGCGTGTTGGGTAAAGTCTTTGGCTGGCTGGGGCGGCATGTTCTGCTGTTCGTTCTGCTTGTCGCGGCGTTGGCGGTCTATGGCCAGTATCGCAATGCAGCCGGATCAGCCGCCAAGGTTTCGGCATCCATAGAGCGCATCGAAGGCGCCCGCGCCCAACTGACCGCCGATCTGGAGCAGCTGCGCGGACAGGCAGTCACCGGTCTTGACGACGCGCAGCGCCGGTCGCTCGACGCGATCGATGCGCGCATCCGCACCGCGACTGCTGAACGCGAGGAACTGGTGCGCCGCCGCCCCCGCGCTGCCGATCTGTTCAGCGCGCCTCAGCAGGCCCTTGTCGCCAGCGTTCAGCATGATTTCCGGGTTGAAACCCTGTCGCAGGAAATCGCCTTCCTCGGCACCCTTCGCCGCAACGTCGAAAGCCGCGGCAAGGCGCTCGGCCTTGATCGGCAGATTGCCGATCTCGATGCGCGTATCGCGGCGGACGACGCCAATATCGCTGCGCTGCCGTCGACGCTGTCGCCGCAGCGCTACATCCGCGAAGGCCTGCAATTGCGCGATCTCGCCGAGGTCTATGCCGAACGGCAGGCGACCAATCGCGCCACGCGCGCGACTCTGGTGGCGGCGCGCCAGAGGCTCGGCGACATAGCCGAACTGGCAACGCCCAAGGTCGCGGTCGCCGAACTGGAGCGCTATCTCGCGCCGCTCGAAACCGCCGCCGCGACACAGGCGACCCGGCTCGAAGCCAGCGCGGCGCGCGAGGCAGAGCGCTGGTATGCACGACTGGGCATCGGCGACCTGCTGTGGCCGGCGTTCTGGTTGCTGGTGGCGATCATCCTGACGCCCTTCGCTATCCGCACCGTCTTCTATTGGGTACTGGCGCCGCTGGCGATGCTGCAACGGCCGATCCAGTTGCTCGATAGCGCCGCACCGATCCCGCTGCCCGCCGAGCGCTCGGCGGTGTCGAAGGCGATTTCGCTCAGGCAAGGCGAGGAATTGCTGGTCCGGCAGGGTTTCGAACAGACGGTATCGCTTGCGGGCGCCAAAGCGACGCAATGGCTGCTCGATGCGCGCCACCCGCTCAGCAGCCTGTTTTCGGGGCTCTATTTCCTCACCCGTATCCGCGGCCAGCCGGGGGATATCGTCACCGTTTCGGCAACGCATGATCCCTTCGCCGAAGTCGCGCTGCTCACCCTGCCCGATGGCGGCGCCGCCGTGCTGCAACCCCGCGCCATCGCCGGGGTGGTGCAGCCGATCGCGACGCCGCTGCGGATCACCAGCCATTGGCGACTAGGCACGCTCAATGCGTGGCTCACCTGGCAATTGCGCTTTCTGGTGTTTCACGGCCCCGCCGAAATCATCCTCACCGGCGGCCGCGGCGTGCGGATCGAGCCGGCGCTCGCCGGGCGCAGCATCGGGCAGGACCAGTTGATCGGCTTTTCCGCCGGCATCGCCTATTCGACCGGGCGGACCGAGACCTTCGTGCCCTATCTCTTCGGCCGCGAGCCGTTGCTCAAGGATCGCATCGCCGCCGGGTCGGGGGTGTTGATTGCCGAGGAAGCGCCAATGGCGGGCCGCGCCGGAAAGGGCATGCGGCGCGGGTTGGAAGGCGCCGCCGATGCGCTGCTCAAGGTCTTTGGCATCTGATTGCCGTGCACTGGCCGGGCCTTGCGCGTCACCCGACACCTGCCTAGGGTTCGTGCAGCGGCGCGGGCAGGCACCGTCCTGAAATCACGGAACGCAAGGCCGGGGTCGCATGGCGATTGATGCCCTTTTGCAGCCGGTTGTGCTGTTTTTCCTGCTTGGCGCGCTGGCCGGCTTTGTCCGGTCGGATCTCGCCGTTCCCGAAGCCGTGGCCAAGGGCATTTCGCTCTATCTGATGATGTCGATCGGCCTGCGCGGTGGCGGCGAAGTGGCGGAGACCGGCTTTACCCATGACATGCTGCTCGCCGGTGGCGCCGGGCTGATGCTGTCGTTCCTGTTGCCATTGCCGGCGTTCTGGCTGCTGCGCAGGGTAGGGCGGCTCGATCGCATCAATGCCGCAGCCGTGGCGGCGCATTATGGCTCGGTCAGCGTGGTGACCTTTGCCACCGGCTCCGAAATCCTGCGCCACGCCGGCATGGCGCCGGCCGGTTTCATGGTCGCCGTGCTGGCGTTGATGGAGACACCGGCCATCATCACCGGGCTTTTGTTGGCGCGCAGCAGTGGCGGCGACAATCTGGCGCCCCGCGGTGGGTTGCTGCACGAAACCTTCCTCAATGGCTCGGTCATCCTGCTGCTCGGCAGCTTCCTGATCGGCCTTGTTGCCGGCAAACCCGGACTGGAACCGATCGCGCCGGTTTATGATGTGCTGTTTCGCGGCATGCTGTGCCTGTTCCTGCTCGATATGGGCCTGATCGCGGCGCGGCGCCTGCTGGACCGGCGCGCGTTGACGGCGCGCACCGCGGCGCTGGCGCTGGCGCTGCCGTTGCTCAACGGCACCTTGGGGGTCGTGCTCGGCATGGAAATCGGTCTCGATGCGGGCTCTGCGGCGGCGTTGGGAATCCTCGCCGGCAGCGCCAGTTACATTGCGGTGCCGGCGGTTATGCGCCTGGCGCTGCCCGCCGCCGATCCGGGCCTCTATCTCGGCATGAGCCTGGCGGTGACCTTTCCGTTCAACCTCACCATCGGCATAGCCTATTATGGCTGGCTTGCCGCCCATCTTTATCCCTTGCTCCGAGCCTGAGTGTCCCGATGACCGCCACCATTCACCGCCGCCGCATCGAAGTCCTTGCCGATGAACCGTTGATCCCGGCGATCGTCCGGATCGCCGCCGAAGCCGGCATCGTGCACTATACCTTGCTGCCGACCGCTGGCGGCGCCGGTGCGCACGGCCGCTGGCGCGATGATCAACTCTCGGGCGCCACCGCCAAGGTGATGCTGCTCGCCATCACCAGCGCCGAGCACGCCGATGCCTTCATCGATCGGATGGCACCCCTGCTCGAAAGCCATCATCTGCTGCTGCTGTCGAGCGATGTGGAAGTGGTGCGCGGCACGCGTTTCGATTGAGGAAGGTCACCTTGTAATCGCTTGAACCGGCTGTTCGCAGCAGCGCTGCGCCAAATCTGATGGCGCGCCTTGCCCTGCACGATTGCAGTTTCGATACCTCGCTTAAGGCTTTTGGCGGATCGACTGTCGTATGTTGCGGCGCGGCAACAGGTTGAATTGAAGCCTGATTGCAACATAAGCCAAATGCAGATGTCACAATTGCCTGCGAAGGGGCGGCACCGCAATCAGATTGGTGACCGCACATGTCCTTGCTTCCCGTTCGTACCCTGCTTCTCGCTGGAACCGCGCTTGGCCTTGCCGGGTCGGTGCAGGCGCAAACCACGTCGCCATCGCCGGCGGTGACGCAATTGGCGATGAACGAAGAGGCCGAAATCGTCGTATTCGGTCGTGGCCAGGTGCGCCAGGTCGCCGAGGTGACCCAGGTCGATCTGCGCCAGACCGTGGCCGGGTCGAGCCCGTTCGTCGCGATCCAGAAGCTCCCCGGTGTCAATTTCCAGTCGGCCGATCCGTTCGGCGTCTATGAATGGTCGACGCGGATTTCGCTGCGCGGCTTCAACCAGAACCAGCTCGGCTTCACCCTCGATGGCGTGCCGCTGGGCGACATGAGCTATGGCAACACCAACGGTCTCCACATCAGCCGCGCCATCATTTCCGATAATATCGGCAGCGTGAAGGTCAGCCAGGGCGCCGGCGCGCTCGGCACCGCCAGCACCTCCAACCTCGGCGGCACCATCGAATTCACCTCGCGCGATCCGGGCAAGAATCTGGGCGTCGCCGGCAACTTCACCTATGGCTCGAATGACACCATTCGCGGCTATATCGGGCTCGATACCGGTGATCTCGGCGGTTTCCGCAGCTCGATTTCCTACGCCTATCTCGATGCCAAGAAGTGGAAGGGCGACGGCACCCAGCGCTCGCATCAGGTCAATGCCAAGGCGGTCTATGATTTTGCCGGCGGTGGCAGCCTGACCGGTTTCGTCAACTTCACCGACCGCAAGGAAAATGACTATCAGGATCTGTCGCTCGAGATGATCAACCGTCTCGGCTATGATTGGGACAATTTCGCCCCGGATTGGCAGCAGGCTCTGCAGATTGCCCAGATCGCGGCCAATCGCGGCGATGTCGGTGGCGGCGTTCCGCGCCGG
>JAAFIT010000041.1:0-3808 GCA_013298745.1 Sphingomonadales bacterium | reverse complement strand
CTCCGAACACCGCGGGCAAAGTCTATCCGGCGCCGATCATCAGCGCCGATGATGCCTATTATGATGCTGGCGGCCTGCGTCGCGACTGGCTCGGCGGCATCAAGCTCGATGTGCCGCTGTCGGACATCCTCAGCGCCTCGGTGCAGGGCTATTACCACAACAACAAGGGCCAGGGGTCGTGGTTCACGCCCTATCTTGCCAGCCCGTCGGGCAACGACATTTCGTTCCGCACCACCGAATATGGCATCGAACGCATTGGCTTCCTCGGTGATTTCCGCGCCGATCTCGGTGCCCATCAGCTGCAGCTCAACCTGTGGTGGGAGAATAATGATTTCAACCAGGCGCGGCGCTTCTACGACGTGTCGGGCACCACGGCGCCGAGCACCACGGCGCTGACCTATCAGTCGAACCCGTTCTTCAGCCAATGGTACAACAACTACAACACCCAGACCCTGCAGTTCGCCGTGCAGGATCAATGGTCGGTCAGCGACGATTTCATCATTTCCGGCGGTTTCAAGGGCCAGAGCGTCAAGCTGCGCGCGCGCGAAAACATCCCCACCGGCGCGCTGGCGGTTGGCGGCATCAAGGCGGAAGATTTCTTCCTGCCGCAGGTCGGGGCGCTCTACAAACTGGGTGACGCCGGCGAAGTCTTTGCCAACTTCACCCAGAATCAGCGCGCCTTCACGGCCGCCGCCACCAGCGGTCCGTTCGCCACCACCCAGGCCGGCTTCAATGCCATTCAGCCCAATCTGAAGCCCGAAAAATCACAGACGTTCGAAGCCGGTTATCGCTTCGGCAATGGCGCGCTGCGCGGGGTCATCGCCGGCTATTATGTCGACTTCAAGAACCGCATTCTCGCCACCCAGCTTGGCGCCGGCATCGTCGGCAATCCGGCGGTGCTCGCCAACGTCGGCGCGGTGCGCTCGATCGGTGTCGAAGCCGGCCTGACGTGGCGGATCATCCAGCCGCTGACGCTGACGGCGAGCTATGCTTATAATGACTCGACCTATCGCGACAATGTCGTCAACGCGCTCGGCGTCGTCACCCAGGCGATCGAAGGCAAGACCGTGGTCGATTCGCCCAGGCACATCGGCAACATCGAACTCGCCTTTGACCAGGACGGTTTCTACGCGCGCGCCAACGGCAATTTCATGTCGGAACGCTTCTTCACCTATTCGAACGATCAATCCGTGTCGGGCCGCGCCATCTTTGATGCCAAGATCGGTTATCGCTTTAGCGGCAGCGGCTTCCTCGATGGTTTCGGCATCGAAGGCTCGGTGACCAACCTGACCGACGAACGCTATGTCGCGACAGTCGGCTCGAATGGCTTCGGCTTCCGGGGCGACAACCAGACGCTGCTCGCCGGTGCGCCGCGCCAATGGTTCGTGACCGTGCGCAAGGACTTCTGATCCAGAACTGCCGCGTCCGGAAACCGCCAGACAGCGGCTGATGGACTTGGCACAGCATGGCTTTCCAAACGGAGGGAAAGCGATGCGTTGTCTGGTTCTTGTGCTTGCGATGTCGATCACTGTTCCGGCGGCTGCCGATCCCATCGGCTGGTCGCCGGACTCGATCCCCTGGCAACGGACCAACCCCGATGGCACGCGCTTTGCGCTGCTCGAAGGCGTGCGCGACAAGGCCGGCGTGCCGTTCACCTATGCCTTTTTCATTCCGGCCGGGGTCTGGGATGCGCCCCACCGCCATGCCGCAACGGCACGGGTGGTCGTCGCCAAGGGCAAGCTCCACCTCGGCCTGGGGGAGAGCATGGATAAGGCGCGGGCGACGGTGTTCCCGACCGGCAGCATCGTCATCGTCCCCGCTGGCGCCGCGCATTTCGACGGGTCGGATGAAGACACGATCATCATCGGCACGGCCGTCGGCCCCTGGTCGACTGAGTATGTCGATGCCGCCGCCACGCCATCGGCAGGTGCGCCGAAGGGCTGATTGCCCCGGCTTGCATTCGCGCCGCGCTCTGCGACAGTCGCGGGCATGACCATCCTTGTTGATCGCCGCCGCTTCGGCCTTGCCGCTTTCGCTCTCGCCGCCCTGGCTGCGACGCCGCGGGCGGTTCGGGCTGCTGCCATCGACACAAGTGATCTCAAATCGATCACAGCCAATGTCAAACCCATCGATGCTGCCGAGCGCGCCGGCCGCATCGCCCGCGCGCAGGAGCTGATGGCGCGGGCGGGCATCGCCGCCATTGTCGTCGAGCCCGGCTCGTCGCTCGATTATTTCACCGGCGTGCAATGGTGGCGCAGCGAGCGGCTGACCGCGGCGGTGATCCCGGCCAGGGGCGAGCCGATTCTGATCACGCCGTTCTTTGAAGAACCCTCGGTGCGGCAGAGCCTCGGCATTCCGGCCAGCGTGCGCGTCTGGCAGGAGCATGAGGACCCGCTGGCGCTGCTGGCCGGTGCTCTCAAGGATCGCGGCGCCGGGTTGGGGCGCATCGGCATCGAGGAAACCGTGCGCTTCTTCGTCAGCGATGGCCTTGGCAAGCAACTGCGTGGTGCGACGCTGGTCACCGCCAATCCGGTGGTGCGCGGTTGCCGGATGATCAAGACGCCCGCCGAACTGGCGCTGATGCAGGCGGCCAATGATGTGACGATCGCCGCATTTCGCTGGACCTGGCCGCGCCTTCGCCTCGGCATGACCCGCGCCGAGATCGTGGCAATGATCGATGCGGCCACTGCGGCGCTGGGTGGTGAAGGCGAAGGCGGTCTGGTGCTGCTCGGTGAGGCGTCAGCCTATCCGCATGGTTCACGCAAGCCGCAGGTGGTGCGCGAAGGTGAAGTCATCCTGCTCGATTGCGGTTGCCATGTCGGCGGCTATGCGTCGGACATCTCGCGCACACTGGTGCTCGGCAAGGCGCCCGATGATGTGCGCCGGGTGTGGGACATTGTTGCCGAAGGCCAGCAGGTGGCGCGCGCGACAGCGAAGATCGGTACGCCTGCCGGCAGCATCGACGATGCGGTGCGGCGTTTCTATGAAACGAAGGGCTTTGGCCCCGGCTATCAGCTTCCCGGCCTGTCGCACCGCACCGGCCATGGCATCGGCATGGACGGGCATGAACCGGTCAACCTTGTCCATGGCGAGGCGACACCGCTGGCGCCCGGCATGTGCTTTTCCAACGAGCCCGGCCTTTATCTGCCCGGCAAATTCGGCGTGCGGCTGGAGGATTGTTTCCACATGACCGCCGCTGGCCCCGAATGGTTCAGCGTGCCGCCGCGAACGATTGACGCGCCGTTCGGTTGAAGCGCTTGCCGCTCCGGACTGTCATGCTAGATGGACAGTCATGAAAGCCCCGTTCCCGTTTTCCGCCATCGTTGGCCAATCCGAAATGAAGCAGGCGCTGCTGATGGCGGCGGTCGAGCCGCGGCTGGGCGGTGTCATGGTGTTCGGCGATCGCGGCACCGGCAAATCCACGGCGGTGCGCGCGCTGGCGGCGCTGTTGCCGCCGATGAAGATCGTTGCCGGCTGCCGCTATGGCTGCATTCCCGGCGATGCGGCGCCATGCCCGGTCGAATGTGCGGCGCGCGCCATGAAGCAGGTCGCCGAAGTGCCGGTGCCGTTCATCGATCTGCCGCTCGGCGCCACCGAGGATCGCGTCGTCGGCAGCCTCGATCTCGAACGCGCGCTGGCGACGGGGGAAAAGCGCTTCGAACCCGGCCTGCTCGCCAAGGCCAACCGCGGCTTTCTCTATATCGATGAAATCAACCTGCTCGAAGATCATCTCGTCGATCTGCTGCTCGATGTGGCGGTGTCGGGGCAGAATCTCGTCGAGCGTGAGGGGCTGAGCATCCGCCACGCG
>JAAFIT010000409.1 GCA_013298745.1 Sphingomonadales bacterium | reverse complement strand
GACCAGCAGCCCGAGCGCGATGATGAAGCCCGAAATCGCCAGCTGGTTGAGCGTGAAGCCGAGCGTCGCCAGAATCGTGACGCCCATCATCAACGACAGCGGCACCGAGACCATGACGACCAGCGACGCCCGCCAGCCGAGCGGCAGCAGCGTGATCAGCACCAGCCCCAGCGCAATGGCGAAATCGCGCCCCAACTGGTCGAGCTTCCGGGCAATATCGAACGACTGGTCGAAGCCGACTTCCAGTTTCACATCGGGCGGCAACGTCTTGCGATATTCCTCTGCTGCCGCGATAGCAGCGTTGCGAATATCAAGGACATTCAAGCCATCCTTCTGGGTGATCGTCACCCATACCGCGCGCTTGCCATTGTAGCGGGCGTAATGCGGCTGTTCCTCATAGCCCCAGTCGACCTTGGCGATATCCTGGACCCGCACCAGATTGCCGTTGGCGGCGCGCACCGGCACATCGGCGACTTCGGCGACACCGCGAAACGCCCCGCCGGCCTGAACATTCAACCGTTGATCACCCGAATGGACGGCGCCAGGTGGCAGATCGGTCGAACCTGCGCGCAAGGCATCGGTGATGGCGGTGACCGGCAGGCCAAGCTGCGCCAGCCTGCCACTGTCGATGGCGACGCGCACCTCTGGCGTCGGGATCGCCCAGGCGCGGCTGTTGCGCACGCCCGGCACGCGATTCATCCGCTCGCGCAGATCCTTCGCCAGCTTTTCGAGGCGGCGATAGCTGGCGGTGTCGCTGACCAGCGCAAATTGCAGCACGGCCGCTTCAGTAGTGCGGGTTTTCTGGAACTCCAGTCGCTGCAACGCTGGTGGCAGCGTTGACCGGATGGCGTTCACCTCGCGCACCACCTCGTCGTAATTCTTCTCGGGGTCGCCGCTCCAGCTGAACTCGGCAGTGATGACGGCGGTTGAATCGGTCGATCGCGATTGCACCCGGACAATGCCATCAAGGCCCTGGATGACATCCTCGATCGGCTTGGCGATCGTGGTTTCCATGTCGGACGGCTCGGCGCCCGGTACCGTCGCGATGACATTGATGAATGGCGACGGAAAGTGCGGATCGACCGAGCGCGGAATCGTCAGCAGCGACGACAGCCCGATCGCGAGTAGCAAGGCAAAGAACACCAGTGTGATCTGCCAGCGCTTGACGGCGAAATCGATGAAGCCCACCGGCGATCAGCCTTTGGTCTTCGCGGGCACAAAGACCTTGGTGCCATCGCGCAATCGGTCCGGCCCGGATGTCACGACGACCTCGCCGGGTTTCAGGCCGCCGGTCACCGTCACCGCCACATCATCGACACCGCCCAGTGCCACTTGGCGCAAACGCACCACGCCGGCGGCCGCATCGTGCACATAGACAAAGCCTTCATCGGCGCGCGCCGAGAACACCGCCGTTGCCGGCACCGTGACGGCACTCGTCGCCGCCATCGCGGCGCTGGGGAGCCGCAGCATCGCCTTGCCGATCATGCCCGATTTCAGCCCCGGATGCGGCGGCAGTGCGAGTTCGACCCGGAAGGTGCCCGAACCATCATCACCGCGCGCGCCGATTTCGGAGACGCGCGCCGCCATCGGCGCAAGGCCGATCGCTGGCACAACGACGGTCGAAAGCTGGCCGACGGCAAGGCGACCCAGATCGGCATCCGCCATCGGTACGCGCAGCACATGACCACTGTCCGCCTCACCGATGATCAAGACGGTGGCACCCGGCGCGACGATCTGGCCGGGTTCGGCAGGCCGCCGCAACACGGTGCCGCGTGCCGGCGCACGGATCACCGACAAACCGACATCAAAACCAGTCTGCTTGACCCGCGCCTCCGCCGCCAGCGCCGCCGCACGCGCGGTTTCGAGCCGCTGCGCCGTCACCCAGCCCTTGTTGAACAGCGACTGCAAGCGACGATAATCCGCCTCGGCCCGCGCCGCCTCCGCCTTGGCCGAACTTTGCGCCGCATCGAGACCGGTCGGATCAAGACGCGCAAGGACCTGTCCAGCACTGACGGCATCGCCTTCGCGCACCAGAATGGTCGCAATGCGCCCGCCGGTGTTGAACGCCAGGGCGGTTTCGCGCTTCAGGCGTACTGTGCCACTGACCGACAGATTGCGGTCACCGCCTGCCGGCGCAGCCGTTGCCAGCCGCACCGGCACCGGCCGCACATCAGCCGCCGGCGGCGGCGCCTGCTTGCTGCAACCAGCAAGCATGGTCGCCGCCAACATCGCGACGACGACGCCGCGCGACCAGCCCTGGTCAGCCGGTTCGCCGTTTCGCTTGCCACCCTGCAACATCATCGCGCCCGCCAATTTGATTGCGACTCATTTCTGCGCAGAAGCGCGCTTTTGCGCAAGTCATTTCGAGCAGCACTCAATTTTTTTGCTGCGCGATGCGATGTTCGGTCGCAGCGCCGGTGCACGGTGATCAGTCGCGCAGCACCAGCGCCTCGATACGCAAAGGCTGGCGAACGATCTCGACCATCTGCCCGGGCTCGTGCGCCAGGCGATCGCCCGGAATCACGCGAATTTCGGCGATGAAATGGCCGGCCATCGCGATATCGGCTGCCGCCAGATCGTCGCCAAGCCGAACCATCGCGGCGGCGACGACATCGGCATCGCCATCCAGCCGCAGATCCATTTCATGGCGCTGGCCGACAAAGGTCACGCTGGCCCAGTCAAAGGCGCGCAGTTCCTCGATCACCAACATCGGTTTTTGCCTATCCGCACTACCGATTCGCGTCATGGCGCCGATTTCGCGCAGGATTGCTGTCGCCACATGGCCGATTGGTGTGCGAATCATGCCAAAATACCCCCTGATTGCGTCGCTTTTGCGCCCCTATTGCCTGCGCTTTCCTGGGCAATATGGGCAAGAACCCGCGCTGCCGTTGCCGGCCGCGGTTCGCGGCCGCGCCGCAAATCGAATACAAACCGTGGATCGCCAGACACTTGGCGACCAAAACGCGACGGCGACACCGCATTTGTCCGCAAATGCCGTTCAACGACCATCAATAATGTCATGGGCTCGTCCCTTTCATCTGCCGCTCTTCAATCCGTCCGATTCGGCGGCTTTGACGATTTATCGACGGACAAATCCTACTAGTCTAGGTAAAAAACTATGCTATACTCTCTGTTAAGCGGACCGGGAGAGGAGGTGCCGTGAGTACATGGACAGTATCG
>JAAFIT010000408.1 GCA_013298745.1 Sphingomonadales bacterium | reverse complement strand
CGAGCAGCAGTTCCGACGCGCCGAACGGCTCGTCATTGTCGGGACCATAGATGTCGGCAGTATCGAAAAAGTTGATTCCGGCCGCAAGCGCCGCTTCGACCCGCTGGCGCGCTGCCGTCACATCATCGCCGGAAAAGCGCCACATCCCCCACGCCATCGGCGACACATGCAGTTGAGACTTGCCGAGAGCACGGCGTTCGGGAGAAAGGGCGATTGTATCCATATCCTCTCAATGCCCGGAGCGCGTCCGAATGAAAAGTCCTCAAACCATCCGCTACGGTATCGTCGGCTCGGGCATGATGGCGATCGAGCATATTGCCAATCTGGCACTGACGCCCGGCGCGGTGGTGACGGCGCTGGCTGATCCGGTGCAGTCGTCGCTTGACCGCGCCGCCGCTGCGGTCGGGCATGACGTGGCATGCTTCGCCGATGCAGCGGCGCTGGCCGCGTCAGGCTTATGCGACGCCGTCGTGGTGGCATCGCCCAACTTCACCCATGCCGAAGTGTTGCGGCCATTGATGGCGGCCAATCTCCATATCCTTTGCGAAAAACCGCTGGCAACGACCGTCGCCGATGCGCGCGCCGTCGCCGATGCGGTCAAATCCTATAAGCCGGTGTTCTGGACGGCGATGGAATATCGCTTCATGCCACCCGTGACCGAATATGTCCGGCAGATCCACGATGGCCGCATCGGCCGCCTGCAGATGCTGGCGATCCGAGAGCATCGCTTTCCCTTCCTCGTCAAGGTTGGCGACTGGAACCGCTTCTCGGTGAATACCGGTGGCACCATGGTCGAGAAATGCTGCCATTTCTTCGATCTGATGCGCCATATCGTCGGCGCTGAACCGGTCCGGGTATTCTGTTCGGGCGCCATGGACGTCAATCATCAGGATGAGCGTTACGACGGCAAGAAGCCGGACATCATCGACAACAGCTTCACCACCGTTGATTTCAGCAACGGGGTTCGCGCGATGCTCGATCTCTGCATGTTCGCCGATGGCGCCGAGCAGCAGGAAGAAATCACGGCGACCGGCGATACGGCACGCCTTGATTGCTTCATTCCGGCGGGCGAGATTGTGCACAGCCCGCGCGTCGGTTTCATGAATCCCAAGCGCGCCACTCGCGAGATCGTCCACACCGACGCGGCGGCGCTTGCCGCTGGCCAGCATCATGGTTCGACCTTTTACCAGCATCAACATTTCGTGGCAGCCGTGCGGGGCGACGGGCCGATTATCGTGACTGCTGATGATGGCCTGCGCGCCGTTGCGATGGGTGCTGCCGCCGAAATCAGCGCGCGCGAGCATCGTGTGGTCACCATGGCCGAACTGGGGCTTTGACGTCACAGTTGGTGCCAAATCGTCACAAAAACTAAGCAAACTGGCGCTCCGCGGAGCGCAGCGCGCTGTTCTGGAGCCGTAAATCGGTTAGAGCAGCCTCAAATGTGGCCGCAAATGGCTTGAGCTGAAAAGGGGACGAACAAATGCGTGCTTTGACACTGGCAGGGACTGCCGCAATCGCATTGATGGCAACATCGGTGATGGCGCAAACCGCCACATCCGCCAATGCTGTCGAGGACAGCCTGGAAATCATCGTGACCGCGCAAAAGCGGTCGGAACGGCTTCAGGACGTGCCGCTGGCCGTCTCGGTGATCTCTGGCGATGCGCTTGCCCGCCAGGGTGCGCTCAGCCTTGAAGGCGCGCAATATCTCGTTCCCAGCCTCAACTTCCGCAAGTCGGGCACCACGATCAATCAGTCACTGTACATTCGCGGCGTCGGCACGGCGACCTTCTCGATCGCGGGTGAGCCTTCGGTCTCGACCGTTCTCGATGGTGTCGTCCTGTCGCGCGCCGGTGAAGCCTTCTCGGATCTCGTCGATATCGAACGCATCGAAGTGCTGCGCGGCCCGCAGGGCACGCTGTTCGGCAAGAACTCGTCGGCCGGCGTCGTCAACATCGTGTCGAAGCGTCCGGGTGACACGCTTGGTGGCTTTGCCGAAGGTGGCATCTATTTTGGCGCCGGGACCGAATATCGCGTGCGCGGCGGCGTGGATTTGCCGATCAGCGACACGCTCCGCACCCGCGTCACCGGCTTTTACGGCAATTATGACGGCAACCTCTATAACGACGCCAATCTGGTGAAGAGCCGGGTCAATGGCTACAAGCGTTATGGCATTCGCGGCATTCTCGAAGCCGATCTGAGCGACACGATCAAGCTGACCGTCATCGGTGACTATCGCAAGGCCGATGATGACTGCTGCGCCGAAGTGATCGGCACCACGCCGACTGGTGTCGGTGCCCTGGCTTTGGCCGGCATCGATCTGAAGGGCGACGAAACCCGCACGATCCGCCAGAATCTGGTGACCCAAACCAAGGAAACCAGCTGGGGCTTCTCGGGCCAGCTCGACGCCGAACTTGGCTCGATGACGCTGACCTCGATCACTGCCTATCGGGATTACCGCAACACCGAAATCCGTGACGGTGACTGGATCGGGGCCCCGGTGGCAGGTATCCCGCAGCTGCACGACAATGGTCCGCAAAAGGGTCACACCTTCAGCCAGGAAGTGCGCCTGGCGTCAGCAGCGGACCAGTTTTTCAGCTATGTTGTCGGCGCCTTCTATTCGAACGCCTACACCGAGCGGACCTTCACCCGTGACGTCATCAGCTGCAACCCCGCGCCGACCCCCGTTGCCCTTGTCACCTGCGGCACCACCGGTGCGCCGGCAACATCGCTGTTCTCCGGCACTGCACGGTTCGGTTCGACGTTTGAAAACTTCGCGCTCTTCGGTCAGGGCACGCTCAACTTTACCGATCGCCTGCGCGGTATCGTCGGGTTGCGCTACACGCATGACTCGCTGTCCGTGTTCCATAATCGCGTGACCACACCCAATGTCGCCGGCATCCCGGGGGTCAATCGCAACTTCGACGCGGGCGTATTTGCGACATCGACGCCGACCAACATCAACGGCGACCCGCTGGCCAGCAATGGCGTACCGTTCCGCACCGATACCAGTGCGAACAATTTGTCCGGCAAGGGCGGTCTGCAGTTCGACATCAGCGATGATGTGATGGCCTATGGCACTTACGCCCGCGGCTATAAGGGGCCGGCTTACAACGTCTTCTTCAACCTGAATGCCAACGGCCCCAATGTCATCGAACCCGAGACGGCAGACTCGTTCGAAGTC
>JAAFIT010000407.1 GCA_013298745.1 Sphingomonadales bacterium | reverse complement strand
GCTCGCCAAGACCGATTGGACCACCACCGTTGTGGCCACGCCGCAGGGCGGCATCCGCATCGGCAATCCGGCGGCCAAGATCAACATCGTCGAATTCGCCTCCTACACCTGCGGCCATTGCAAGGCGTTTCATGAAGAAGGCCTGCCGGCGCTGAAGGCCAAATACATTTCCACCGGCAATGTCTCGTTCGAGCAACGCAGTTTCGTTCGCAATGGTCCGGATTTCGCTGCTTCTCTGCTCGTTGCTTGCCAACCGGCGGTGCCGGCGCTGGCAATGGCCGGCAAGCTGTTTGCCGAGCAGGAAAAATGGAGCCAGCCGTTCATCGACATGACGGCCGCCCAGAACCAGGCAATCACCGCCCTGCCGCAGGCGCAGCAGCCGGCGAAGCTGGCCGAAATCGCCGGACTCGACACTTGGGCGGCGGCGCGCGGCCTGCCGTTGCCCAAGGCGCGTGCCTGCCTTGCCGACAAGGCGGCACAGGACAAGCTGATTGCCACCCGCAACGATGCGATGACCAATTACAAGTTGGAAGGCACGCCGACCTTTGGCATCAATGGCGTGCCGGTGACAGGCGTCTATGACTGGGCGGCGTTCGAGCCGAAACTGCAGGCGATGCTCAAATAGCATTGCCGGGGCGGAACGGCTTGGCACGCCCGCCGGCTTTGCCTAAACCTGTGCAACAAGACCCGCAGCGCCGCGGGGGTGAGGGTGTTCGATGAAGACTGTGTTTCGTGCCGTTTCGATTGCCGCGCTGGCACTGGCTGTTGCGTCCTGTGGTGACAAGACCGCGGAAAAATCTGCAGACTCGACCGCCACGACCAGCACGGCCGCCGTCCCCGCTGCCGTCAACCCGGCCGGTGCCGATTGGACCAAGGTATACGCCGCCACGCCGGAAGGCGGGTTCCGCATCGGCAACCCCGATGCCAAGGTCAAGCTGGTCGAATTCGCCTCGCTGACCTGCCCGCATTGCCGCGAGTTCCACGAATCAAGCATGGCCGCGATCCGCGACAAATATGTCGCCAGCGGCAATGTCTCCTATGAATTCCGCAACTTCGTCCTCAATGGCCCGGACTTTGCCGCCTCGATGCTGGCGCGCTGCGTCGGGCCGGAGGCGTTCTTTGGCCTGCTCGGCTCTTTCTACAATGATCAGGCAACCTGGGTGGAGCCGTTCACCAAGTTGACGCCCGAAGATAACAAGCGGCTGACCGGCATGTCGGAAGACAAGCAGGTCGCAGCGCTCGCCGAACTGGGGCAACTCGATGCGTATGTTCGCACGCGCGGCATTCCGCGCGCCAAGTTCGAACAATGCCTGGCCGACAAGGCGGCATCGGCGCAACTGACCAAGCTGCGCACCGAAGCGACCGAAAAATACAAGCTGACCGGCACGCCGGGCTTCATCATCAACGAGGTGACGCAGGAAGGCGTTTACACCTGGGCCGATCTCGAACCCAAGCTGAAGGCGGCCCTGTCGTGATGGCAAACGCGTCCTGATGCCGCGCCGGGCGGACTGACTTGGAATTTCGCGCCCTCAGGCTGGCCGGCTTCAAGTCGTTCGTCGAGGCGACCGAACTGCGAATCGAGCCGGGTCTGACCGGAGTCGTCGGCCCCAACGGCTGCGGCAAATCCAATCTTCTCGAAGCCTTGCGCTGGGTGATGGGCGAAGGCTCGCCCAAATCCATGCGCTCCGGCGGCATGGACGATGTCATCTTCGCCGGCACTGGCGCCCGCCCGGCGCGCAGTTTCGCGCAGGTGACATTGGCGCTGGCCGGGTCGGCCGGCGAGGAGGTCGAGGTCAGCCGCCGCATTGAGCGCGGCGCTGGGTCGGATTATCGCGTCAATGGGCGGGACAGCCGCGCCCAGGATGTGCGGTTGCTGTTCGCCGATTCGGCCACCGGCGCACATTCGCCGGCGATCGTCGGGCAGGGGCGGATCAGCGCCATCATCGCCGCCAAGCCCGCCGAGCGGCGGATGCTGCTCGAGGAAGCGGCCGGCATCGCCGGGCTGCACGTGCGTCGAAGAGAAGCGGAGATTCGCCTGCGCGCCGCCGAATCCAACCTTGAACGCATCGACGATGTCGTGCGCGGGCTCGATTCCCAGGCCAATGCGCTGCGGCGCCAGGCCAAGGTCGCCGAACGCTATCGCAACCTGTCCGACCGGCTGAAGGTGGCCGAAGCCAGTCTGCTCTATGCGCGCTGGCAGGCGGCGCAGACGGCATCAAAAGTCGCACAGGAAGCCGCCGCCGATGCCGAAGCCAAGACCGGCGATCTGACCCGCATCGCCGCCGGCCTTGCCGCGCAAGCGACCAACGCCACTGCGGCCTTGCCCGATCTTCGCACCGCCGAGGCGGAAGCCGCCGCCGGGGTGCAGGCGCTGCGCCAGTCGCGCGCACTGCTCGATGCCGAACGTGCCACGGCGAAACAGCGCCGGACGGCGCTCGATGCCGTGCTGGCGGCGGTGGCGCGCGATACCGCGCGTGAAGCCGGCCTTGCCGAGGATGCGGCACACGCGGATGCCCGACTGGATGCCGAAGCGGCGGCGCTCGCCGCAGGGCAAGCACAGGCCGAAGCGGCCTTGCCGGCGACCGCAGCAGCGGTGGAGACGGCGCAAGCGGCTGCGGAGACTGCCGAAGCGACGCTGGCGAAAGCTATCGACGCCCATGCCGCTGCTGCCGCCACGGCACGCAGCGCGGCGACTGCGCTCGAAGCCGCCAATGCGCGGCTGGCGCGTGCCGACGCCGAAGCGCGGGATCTGGCGGCACGGCAGGCGCGGTTGGCACCGGCGCCCGATACGGCGGGGTTGTCCGATGCCGTTGCCGAGGCGACTGCCGCGCTGGCATCAAGCGAAGCCGCAGTGGCCGATGCCGAAGCCGCGCGCCCTGCCGCCGAAGCGACCCGCGCAGAAGCCGCTGCTGCCCATGCAGCAGCCCGCGCCACACTCGCCAGCCTTGCCGCCGAAGCCGAGGCGCTGGCGCGGCGGCTGGCAGCGGAGCAGGGCAAGGGACCGCGCATCGCCGATCGGATCGAGACACAGCCGGGCTTTGAAGCCGCGCTGGCGGCAGCGCTCGGTGATGATTTGGATGCCGGGCCAAGCGACAGCGATGCGGCGCGGCGCTGGGTTGGGGCTGCTGCGAGCGATGATCCGGCACTTCCGGCAAGCGTGAAGCCATTGTCCGATGCCGTCAC
>JAAFIT010000406.1 GCA_013298745.1 Sphingomonadales bacterium | reverse complement strand
TCAAGGATGGTACCGATATCTATTGGGCACGCCAGCAGGCCGCCGAACGCCTGGCGGGGGTGCGTGACCAGATGCCGGCGCTGGTCGAAGGCGGCCTCGCGCCGGTCTCGACACCGCTTTCGGACGTGCTGATGTTCACCATCGAAGGCCCGCTCGATCTCGCCGCCAAGCGCACCCTCCTCGACTGGACGATCCGCCCGGCACTGCGCACGCTGGCGGGCGTCGCCGATGTCAATTCCTTGGGCGGCCATGCCGTGACCTTCGACGTGCGCCCCGATCCGGTGGCGCTGGCTGCTGCCGGTCTGACGGTCGCCGATCTGCGCAGCGCGATCATGGCGGGCAACCGTAATGATGGCGCCGGCCGCCTGGCCGAAGGCGAGGAAGCGTTGATCGTTCGCGTCGTCGGGGCGGTGCAGACGGTCGATGACTTGAAGGCGCAGGTCGTCGCCAATCGCACTGGTGGGGTCGTTCGCCTTGGCGATGTCGCTGCCGTCTCGACCGGCAGCCTGACCCGCTATGGCGCGGTGTCCAAGGACGGCAAGGGCGAGGCAGTGGAGGGCATCGTCATTTCGATGCGCGGCGCCGATGCTTCCAAGGTTGTCGCCGCGGTGCGCGAAAAGCTCGATGAACTGCATCCGGCGCTGCCACCGGGCACGACAATCAACATCTTCTACGATCGTGCCGATCTGATCGGCCATGCTGTGGGCACGGTGGAGAAGGCACTGCTCGAGGCCACGGTGCTCGTGGTGATCCTGCTGTTCATCTTCCTCGGCAACATCCGCGCCGCGTTGATTGTCGCGGTCACGCTGCCGATGGCGGCGCTGCTCACCTTCATCCTGATGCGCATGTTCGGCCTGACCGCCAATCTGATGAGCCTTGGCGGACTCGCCATCGCGATCGGTATGCTGGTCGATGGCGCCGTGGTGGTCATCGAGAACGCTGTTGAACGCTTGAGCGAGCCTGAGTCGATGGGCGAAACGCCCGGCAGCCGGTTGCTCGCGGCAACCAGCGAAGTCATTGTGCCGGTGACGGCCGGGATCGTCATCATCGCGCTGGTGTTCATGCCGCTGCTGTCGTTGCAGGGGCTGGAAGGCAAGCTGTTCGCACCGGTGGCGCTGACCATCGTCTTTGCGCTGGCGTCGTCGTTGCTGCTGGCGCTGACGCTGGTGCCGGTGTTGGCGGCGGTCGGGCTCAAGCACGGCCATCACGGTGACCCCTGGATCATGCGCAAGCTGTCACCGCTCTATGCGCGGCTGCTCGACACGGCATTCAAGCATCGCGGCATCGTCTATGGCATTGCCGCAGCCTCTCTTGTGTTGGCCGTTGTCACCTATGGCGCCGTTGGCAAGACCTTCATGCCGGTGATGGATGAAGGCTCGATCATCATGCAGACGACAAAGCTGCCGTCGATCGGGCTCGATCGCAGCATCGCCGTCGATCTGGCGGTGCAGCGCGCGGTGCTGGCCAAGGTGCCCGAAGTGACATCGATGGTGTCACGCACCGGATCGGACGAAATTGGTCTTGATCCGATGGGTCTGAATGAAACCGATGGCTTTCTGACGCTGAAGCCGCGCGCCGAATGGCGCAAGCCGGACAAGGAATGGGTGACCGCCGAAATCCGCAAGGTGATGGACGATGTGCCCGGCGTGACGCCATCCTTTACCCAGCCGATCGAGATGCGCGTTGCCGAAATGCTGACCGGCAGCCGCGGCGATCTGGCGGTCAAGGTGTTCGGGCCGGACCTGAAGACCGTCAACCGTCTTGCCGGCGAGATTGAAACCACGTTGCGCGGCGTGCGCGGCGCCACCGATGTGATGACGCTCGCCAATGACCGCGTTGCCTATCTGCAGCTCGATATCGATCGGCTGGCGGCCGGACGCGCCGGGCTTTCCACGGATCAGTTCGAGGATGCCCTGCGCATGCAGGTCGAAGGCATGCGCGCCGGCGTGGTGGCGCAGGATGGCCGCCGGGTGCCGATCCTCATTCGCGGCGATGATGCGATCCGTGGCGATGCCGGTGCCTTTGCCGATCTGCCGTTGCGCACCGCCGATGGCCAATTGGCACGCATCAGCGATCTGGCGCGCATCAGTCGCGTCGATGGCCCGGTCAAGATCGAGCATGAAAATGGCGCGCGCTTTGCGCTGATCCAGGCCTTTGTCTCGGGCCGCGATCTGGTCGGCTATGTCGAGGATGCGCAGGCGGCGGTGGCGGCAAAGGTCAAGCTGCCGCGCGGCTATACCCTTGTCTGGGGCGGCCAGTTCGAAAACCAGCAGCGCGCCGCCACCCGGCTCGGCATCGTCGTGCCGATCGCGCTGTTGCTTATTTTCGGCGTGCTGCTGATGACGCTGCGGTCGCTGCGCGCGGCGTTGCTCATCCTCGCCAATATCCCCTTCGCCATGGTTGGCGGCATTGTCGCGCTGTGGATCGCCGGCGCCTATCTGTCGGTGCCGGCGTCGGTCGGCTTCATCGCATTGCTGGGCATCGCGGTGCTCAACGGGCTGGTGCTGGTATCGCATTTTCGGGAACTGCGCGCCGATGGCCTGTCGCTTGATCAGGCGGTGCGGCAGGGCGCGGCACGGCGGCTGCGGCCGGTGTTGATGACCGCCAGCATCACCGCCTTCGGTCTGGTGCCGCTACTTTTCGCCACCGGGCCGGGCAGCGAGATCCAGCAGCCGCTGGCGATTGTCGTCATCGGCGGGTTGATCACCTCCACCTTGTTGACGCTGGTGCTGCTGCCGCTGCTTTATGAACGCTATGGCGAGCCACGCGCAGGAGTGCCCGCATGATGCGCGTCGCACTGCTTGCGCTGTTGCTTGGCACCGCAACGGTGCTGGCGGCGGAGCCCGACGCCGGGCCGCTGCCGACACCGCTCGTTGAGGTTGCGCTCGATGATTCGCCGCTGGTCACCGAGGCGACGGCGAAGCTGCAGGCCGCAATGGCGGAGGCGCGCGCGCTCGGCATCGGCAGCCATGAATTCATGCTGTCGGGCACCTTCATGCGCCGCTCGGTCGATGGCGATCGCACCTATAGCGAATTTGATTCAACCTTCAGCCGCGGCGTCCGCCTGCCCGGCAAGGCGGCGCTTGATCGCGAGGCCGGCGCGCTGGGCGTCGAAGTGGCGGAAAATCTGCTGGAGGATGCACGCCACCAGGCGGCGCTCCAACTCGGCACCCTCTGGGTCGAT
>JAAFIT010000405.1 GCA_013298745.1 Sphingomonadales bacterium | reverse complement strand
CCGCTCGGGAGTCGGTCGTCGTCGCCAATCAGGCAGCGTCGGACACCTTGAACGCCCGCGCCAGCAAGGCCTGACCGATGGTGGCAATAACGGTTTCCACCTTGAACGGCTTGGTTACGAGGAATGTCGGCTCCGGGCGTTCGCCGGTGAGCAGCCGCTCCGGATAGGCGGTGACAAAGACCACCGGCACGTCGAAATGCTCCAGGATCTCGCGGGTTGCCTCAAGCCCGGACGAGCCATCGGCCAGCTGGATATCGGCGAGCACCAGTTCCGGCTTCACCGCATGCGCCTTGGCGATCGCCGCCTTGTGCGTCATCGCCATCCCGGCCACCTCGTGACCCATGTCCTCGACGATCTGTTCGAGGTGCATGGCGATCAACGGCTCATCCTCGATGATCAGCACGCGCGACCGCAGGATGTCCGCAATCGCCGTCTTGGCCGCCTGCATGGCGGCGATGATGTCGGCCTCGGCTTCACCCAGGATCAGCGACACCTCTTCCGGGCTGAAGCCTTCGACCTCGATCAGCAGCAGCGCCCGCATGCTGCCCGCGGGCAGGGTATCCGGCCCGGTGACCGGCACCGCCGTTGCAACGGCGGTGAATAACCGGAACAACGCGACCCCGGCGCCGAAGTCGGCCTTCAGCGCGCCCATATCGACGTCACCCGGTGCCGTCAGCATCGCCTCAAGCGTCTGACGCACATAGGCATCGCCGCTGCGCTGTGATCCGGTGAGCGCACGGGCGTAGCGCCGCAGATGTGGCAAATGCGGCGCAAACGCCGCCCGCATCGAAGAACTGTCGGTCACGCCCTGCTCCATAGCCATATCTGTTCCCCACCAGAACGTCGTACACGCGCGTTGGTTCCCGATCGGGAACCATAATTCCGAAGCGTCGTTGAGGCTGCACCATGTCAACGGACAAGAACCGAATGCCAAGCGCCCCTTCAGCCTCAGGCGTCCCGCCGGAACCACCGGTACACCCGCCATTGCCAGCCGCCAAATCGGGCCGGCGCAATAGTCGTTATGCGCATGATCCCGTGTCACTGGGCCTGCGCAAGCTCTGGCACGAGCTTGAAAACGAGCCGGTACCGGCCGAATTTCTCGACCTGCTCGACGCCATCGATGCCGCGCGCGCGGCGCCAGCGGTGCCGAACCCCGACGAAGAATCGTCGACATGAGCACCGGCCCCGAGCTCGCCGCCGTTGATGAAGCCAAGTTCCGCACCGATCTGATGGCGGTGATCCCGTCGCTGCGCGCCTATGCCCGCAGCCTGTGCTACAATCGCGATCTTGCCGATGATTTGACCCAGGAGGCGCTGGCCAAGGGCTGGGCCGCGCGGCGCAGCTTCACGCCGGGGAGCAATTTTCGCGGCTGGATCTACCGCATTCTGCGCAATCACTATTTCTCGGTGACCCGCGTCTCGCGGCGCTTCGTCACGCTCGATCCCGAAATCACCGAGCGGCTGATGGTGACGCCCGCCACACAGGAGGCTGGGCTCAACCTTGCCGATCTGCAACGCGGCCTCGCCAAGCTGCCGGTCGAACAGCGTGAAGCGCTGTTGCTGATGGAATCGGGTCTGCGCTGCGAGGACATTGCCGAGGTGATGGGCACGCCGGTCGGCACGGTCAAAAGCCGCATCAGCCGCGGTCGCGCGGCCTTGCGCCTCCACATGGATGGCCATGACAAGCCGGGACCATCGGTCCGCAACGGCGCGGCGCCCTTGCCCTTGGTTGCTGCCCCGACGGCCGGTTGATGCCGTCAACCCACCAGGCCGCGATCCCGCAATCGCTGCACGGCGGCCCGTCATCGCTCCCCCTGCTCGACGCTATCACGCGGCGCAACTCGATCCGCGGCATCCTGCTGCTGATCCTGCTGGTCGCGCTGCTGCCGATCATGGCGCTTTCGACCTGGCAAGGTATCGTCCGGCTGCAGCGCGATCGCAACGCCGAACGCCAGCAACTGCTCGATGCGGCCGAGATGATCGCGCGCTCCGAGTATAATGTCATCGCCGGTGCCAAGGGCGTGCTGACGATCCTTGCTGCGGTGCCCAATGTTCGGTCAGGAAATCAGCCGCGTTGCGGACCGGTTCTGGCTGAGGCTGTCCGGCAGTTCCCGGCCTATAGTCATTTTTCCGTCGCGCGTGCCGATGGCACCCTGGTCTGCGCCAGCAATCCGCGTGCCGTCGGCATGCAATCGATCGATCCGGCGTTGTGGCCGCGCCTGCAGACGGGCGAATTCCTGATCACCGTGCCGGTCTGGGGCCTGTTGTCGGAACGACCGGTGTTGCGGGCGATGCTGCCGATCACCAATGCCAGCGGCGCATTTGACGGCGTGATCACCGCATCGATCGATCTGCTCTGGCTTCGCAAGCTGCTTGTTCTGCCGCATGTCCGCGACGATGTGGCGATTGCGCTGGTTGATGCCTCGGGCCGCCCGGTGACGCGCAGCCACGCCTTGCCATGGGCGCGGCTGCCGCTCCCGGCACCGGCACCGGGCCGGCTCAACAACAGAGTGTTCAACGCCACGGCCCCCGGCGGCGGGCAGTGGTCCTATGCGGTGGCGCCGCTGCGGATCGATGTGCATGGCGGCGGGCCGCTTTATACTGTCTATGCCACGGCACAGCCGGCGCGCTTTGGCGTGGCATGGTGGCTCGCCGCCGGCTATTTCATCATGCCGTTGCTGGCGCTGCTGCTCGCCACGACGGCGATCTGGTTCGGCGCCAATCGCGCCATCCTGCGCTGGGTTTCAGTTCTGGGCGTATTGGCGCGGCAGATCCCCGATCTGCGCCAGCGACCCAGCTTTGCCGATGCGCCATCCGAAATGCGCGATCTGGCCGCCGAACTACTGCGGATGAGCGATACCATCAGCGACCGCGAGCAACGCCTGCGCGGCTCGGTCGCCGCCCAATCATCGGTGGCGCGCGAACTCCACCACCGCGTTCGCAACAATCTGCAGGTGATGGGCAGTTTTCTCAGCCTGCAAGCCGAAGAGCTTGCCGCAACCACCGCCCGCCACGCGCTTGAAGAAGCGCAGTTGCGCATTGCCACCATGGCGATGGTCAACGGTCTGCTTTATGCCGAGGGCGAAGTCACCACGGTGGCAATGGCGCAGCTCCTCGATCCGATCGCCGACTTGCTGTCGCGGCATACCGGCGTCGAAGGCGCGGTGGTGGTTGATCAGAGTCTCGCGC
>JAAFIT010000404.1 GCA_013298745.1 Sphingomonadales bacterium | reverse complement strand
AACACCGGGCAAGCTCACCTCGCAAGTGGTGCAGGCGCTGGTTGATGACATCGTGCTGGTCGGCGAGCGTGATCTCGAATCCGCCGTGGCGATGCTGCTCAACATTGAAAAAACCGTCGTTGAAGGCGCCGGCGCCGCCGGCCTTGCGGCGTTGCTTGCACACCCGCGGCGCTTCCGCGGCACCAAGGTCGGCCTGGTCCTGTGCGGCGGCAATATCGATACGCGGCTGCTGGCGAATGTGCTGCTGCGCGAACTGGCGCGCTCAGGCCGGCTGGCGCGGTTGCGCATCCGGTTGAAGGACCGGCCGGGCCAATTGTTCGAAGTCGCGCGGATCTTTGATCAGCAGCAGGTCAACATCCTCGAAGTCTATCACCAGCGGGTGTTCACCAACCTGCCGGCCAAGGGGCTGATCACCGATATCGAGTGTGAAACCCGCGATCGCGGCCATCTCGATCGGCTGGTCGAGGCTCTGCGGGCTTCGGGCTATGAAGTCCGCATGATCGAGCTCGATTGACGGCCTGTCGCAACCCTGCTGCCTTATGTCCGTTAACGTTGGGACAACGGCAGTTTGGCACTGGTATTTCAGCGCAGCCTCGCCGTAAGATGCGAATACGTTGCATCTGGAGGGGAGCTGCGTGACCGACCAGAGTTTTCGATTTCCGCGCTTCTTCGTCACGGCGCCGGCGCCCTGCCCCTATGTGCCCGGTCGCACCGAGCGCAAGGTGTTTGCCGAGCTGAAAGGCCCTGATGCCGCGGAAATGAACGAGGCGCTCGGCCGGATCGGGTTTCGCCGCAGCCAGACGGTCGTCTATCGCCCGAGTTGCGATTTCTGCCAGGCCTGCATTTCGGTGCGCGTCGTCACGGCGCGTTTCAAGCCATCGGCCAGCCAGAAGAAGCTGATGAAGCGCCACAGCGACCTTGAGGTTCATGCCTGCGAGCCCTGGTCCACCGACGAGCAATGGCGGCTGCTCAGCCGCTACCTGGCGGCGCGCCACCCGGTCGGCGGCATGGCGGGAATGGATGGGCATGATTTCGCCGACATGGTCGAACAATCACCCGTCGACACCGTGGTTGTCGAATATCGCGAGCCGTCGGTTGATGGCCGCCCCGGCCGGCTGGTCGGCTGTTGCCTGACCGACAAGCAATCCGACGGCCTGTCGATGATCTACAGCTTTTTCGAAACCGAGAACATCGATCGCCCCGGCCTCGGCAATTTCATCATCATGGACCATATCCTGCGCGCAGCGCGCGCCGGGCTTCCCTATGTCTATCTCGGCTATTGGATCGAGGGCTGCGATCGCATGGCCTATAAGCGCCGCTTCAAGCCGGTCGAAGCATTGATCGGTGGCGCCTGGCGCGAGATGACGGACTGATCAGGCCAGCCCGCGCCGCATCAGACTGGCGGTTGACGGATCGAACGCCGCGCCGCCATCCCCCAGCACCGCCGTCGCCATTTCCTTGCCAAGCTCGACACCCCATTGATCGAAGGGATTGATGCCGAGCAGCACCGCCGCGACGAAGGTGCGGTGTTCATAAAACGCCAGCAACGCCCCGAGTGTCACCGGATCGAGCCGATCGAGCAGCACCGTCGCCGAAGGGCGGCTGCCGGGAAAGGTCTTGGCCGCCGCCAGTGCCCGATCACCGCTCGACAGCGCCAGCGCTGCTTCGAAGCTGCGTCCCGCCATCAGCGCGGCGCCCTGGGCAAAGCAATTGGCCAGCAACTGGCGGTGGTGCGTGGCGCGCAAATTATGGCCTGGAGTGGTAACCGCGACAAACTCGGTCGGGCCGACGACGGTACCCTGGTGGAGCAACTGGAAAACGGCATGCTGGGCATCGGTCCCGGTGCCGCCCCAGGTCACCGCCGCTGTCGGGCCCGAGACCGGCAAGCCGTCGCGCGTCACGCGCTTGCCATTCGATTCCATCTCGAGCTGCTGGAGGAACGACACCAGCAGACGCAAGCGTTCGTCATAGGCAAAGACCGCGCGCGTCTGGGCACCACAGAAATGTGCCGCCCAGACATCGAACAGGCCGGCGAGCACCGGGGCATTGCGCGCCAGCGGCGCATCGCGGAAATGCGCGTCCATGCCTGCGGCGCCGATGTGCAATTGCCGCCAGGCATCCCAGCCGCAGCGAAGCGCAAAGGGCAGCCCGACCGCCGACCACAGCGAATAGCGGCCGCCGACGGTTTCGGCGAAGGGCAGCACGGCGCCGGCGCCCCAGGCTTCGGCGCGGGCCGGCGCAGCGGTAACGGCAATCACCTTGCTGCGCGGATCGGCAACCCCGGCCGCCGCCAGCCAGTCCATCGTGGTGGCGGCGTTGGTCATGGTTTCGGTGGTGGTGAAGGTCTTTGAAACCAGGACGACGCGCGTCCGCGCCGGGTCGCACAGCGGCAGCGCGCGGGCCAGCGCCTCGCCGTCGATATTGGCGACGACGTGGCAGCGCGGGCCATCGCCGTCGCGGCCGAGCGCATCGAGCAGCAGTGCCGGGCCAAGCGCCGAGCCGCCAATACCGATATGGAGGATGTCGCTGACATCGTCGCCGCGGATCGATTCGACCAGCGCCTTGATGGCGGCTTGTTCGCCGGCGGCATCGTCGTCGCGGCGTTCGGCCATGTGTGTGGCGGCGCGGTGCTCGCTGGTGTTGACCTCGGCACCGGCGAACAACCGGTCGCGCCAGCCGGGTAGATCCGCCGCTTGTGCCGCTTCGAGAAGCACTGCTTCGATCTCGGCGGTCACCGCCAGCTTGGAAAAATCGAAATGGATGCCGGCAACATCGAGCGACAGGCGCGCCAGCCGATCGGGCTCAGAATCGAAAAGACCGGCAATCGCCGGGAGCGGGTTTTGCGCCAACAGGCGCAGGCGAGCAGAAGCGTCGGTCATAACGGTGACTTTGGCGCAGGAATGTGACAAGGCCAAGCACGTTCCTGTCTGCCGCTGGCGACGCCCACCCTTTTGTCGCCACCGCGCCCCGGCGGCAACCACCAACGGATGCTTCTGATGTCCCGCCCCCAACCCTTCGCCGCATGAGCCATAGCGACATCGAACTCGCCGAATGGGCGCGCACCCGGCTGGGGCATGATTTCGCGTCGATCGCGTTGCTACGCCGGGCGCTGACGCACAGCAGCGCCGCCAGCAATGGCAACAATTACCAGCGGCTGGAGTTTCTCGGTGACCGGGTACTCGGCTGCGC
>JAAFIT010000403.1 GCA_013298745.1 Sphingomonadales bacterium | reverse complement strand
ACTGTGGAAACGATGCCGTGACCGTTGCAGAATGGCCACAATCGCCAGTGGGCCGCTTGCAAGGTGGCAGGCTGGCCCTAGAATGGCGTCGTCATTCACCATCAGGTCCATTGCCCATGCGCGCCTCCATGCCCCGTCTGCTCGCCCTGACCCTTGCGGCTGCCGTTGCCGGCGCCGCGCTGCCGGCGCTCGCTGCGCCGGCTTGGCCGGGCACCGAAGCCAATGCCCCGGCGATGGGTGGCTGGGACCCGGTGAGCTATTTCGCCGGCAAGCCGGCGATGGGCGATGCCGCCTTTACCGCCAACTTTGACGGCGCCACCTTCCGCTTTGCCAATGCCGCAAATCGTGATGCCTTTGCCGCCGCGCCCGCGCGCTATGCGCCACAATTCGGCGGCCATTGCGCCTGGGCGGCGTCGCAGGGCCGGCTTTCGACCCCCGATCCGACGCTGTGGAAGATCGTCGATGGCAAGCTGTATCTGAATTGCAGCGCTGCGGCCGAGAAGAACTGGCTTGCCGATGTGCCGGGCAACATCGCCAAAGGCGTCGCATTTTGGGCAACGCAACAATAATGGTGCTGTCGCCGGTCGCCGTCGATACGATTTCGCAGAGCATCCAACTCGCGGTGGCACCGGTGTTCCTGCTCACCGGTATCGGCTCGATGCTCAATGTGCTGACGACGCGGCTGGGGCGAGTCATCGACCGGGCGCGCCAGATCGAAGCGGCGATTTCGGGCTATCCGTCCGAACGCCGCCGGATCGCGCTCGCCGATCTGGCGATCCTCGATCGGCGTATGGCGGTGGCGCATTGGGCGATTGCATTGTGCACCTGCTCGGCGCTGCTCGTCTGCATCGTCGTTGCCGTGCTGTTCATCGGCGAAGTGGTGTTGATGCGGGGCACCGCGCTGGTGCCATCGCTGTTCATCGCCGCGATGGCGCTGCTGATCCTCGGGCTGATGCTGTTTCTTTATGAAATACAGATTGCGCTCGGGTCGGTGCGGGTGCGCGCGGCGGGGCTGTTCGACGACGAAAGCCAGTCATCGTCGAAAAGTGTAAAATAATTTTACAGTTCAGATTGTGGTGAATTGGTAACTTATTGATTCATAAAAAGGCTGAATTTTGGCACGAATCTTGCATGTTGTTCAGCGTGGCTTTTGTTACCACGCTGACACTCCAAAGGGGAACAAGATGAAGATAATCTCGTTCGCGGCACTCGCCGCCATCACGCTCGGCGCTGCCACGCCGGCGCTTGCAGTCGATACTTGGCTGTTCGGCTATTCGCCTTTCGGTACGCAGGTCGTCACCGACGGCACCAACAGCTTTCAGGCAACGCAGACCGGCTGGTTCAACCAGGACGGCGGCCATGACGCCGGCAACACCAATTATTTCGTCGGCAATTTCGGCGGCAACTTCGAGCTGCGTAACTTCTTCAGCTTCAATCCCACTGGCACCTTTACCACTGCCGCGCTTGAAATCGGCAATCCGGGCGGCATCGGCGGCGGCGGCGGCTTCAACCCCGGTGCTGGCACGAGCGTGACTTGGACGCTTTATGATCTCGCCACGACTATCAACTCGTCGCAGAGCTACAGCGATGTCAGCATTTTCAACGATCTGGGCACCGGCACTGTCTACGGCTCGGTAACAGTCAGCGGCGCGACCAATTTGGTCACCGTCTCGCTCAACAGTGCAGGTCTTTCGGCGCTCAACGAGGCTGCCAATGCCGGCACCGCCTTTAACGTCGGCGGTTCGCTATCCTTTGGCGACGTCGTGCCGGAACCCGCCAGCTGGGCGATGCTGATCGCCGGCTTCGGCCTCGTCGGCGCCGCGATGCGCCGCCGTTCGGCTGCGCTCGCCGCCTAAGCCGACCCAAGACGACACAAAAAGGGCCGCCGGTTGATCCAACCGGCGGCCCTGATTGTTTTTGGCGGCGTCAGTTCTTCGCCTTATCCACCAGCGCATTCTTGCCGATCCACGGCATCATGCCGCGCAGCCGGGCGCCGACTTCCTCGATCGGGTGCGCCTTTGCCGCAATCCGCGACGCCTTCAGCTCGGGCTGGCCGGCGCGGTTATCGAGGATGAAGTTCTTCACGAAGCGGCCGCCCTGGATATCGGCGAGCACCCGCTTCATTTCGGCCTTGGTTTCGGCCGTGATGATGCGCGGGCCGGTGGTGATGTCGCCATATTCGGCGGTGTTGGAGATCGAATAGCGCATGTTGGCGATGCCGCCTTCATACATCAGATCGACGATCAGCTTCACTTCGTGGAGGCATTCGAAATAGGCCATTTCCGGCGCGTAACCGGCTTCGGTCAGCGTTTCGAACCCGGCCTGGATGAGATGGGTGAGGCCACCGCAGAGCACCGCCTGCTCGCCGAACAGATCGGTTTCGCATTCTTCCTTGAAGGTGGTCTGGATGACGCCCGAGCGCCCGCCGCCGATGGCCGAGGCATAGGACAAAGCCACGTCATGGGCGTTGCCGCTCGAATCCTGGTGGATGGCGATCAGGCACGGCACACCGCCGCCGCGGGCGTATTCGCTGCGCACCGTGTGGCCGGGGCCCTTGGGCGCGATCATGAACACATCGATATCGGCGCGCGGCTCGATGAGCTGGAAGTGCACGTTGAGGCCGTGGGCGAAGGCGAGCGCCGCGCCGGGCTTCATGTTGGCATGGAGATCATCGGCATAGATGGCGGCCTGATGCTCGTCGGGCGCCAGCACCATGATGACATCGGCCCAGGCCGCGGCTTCGGCGTTGCTCAGCACCTTGAAACCGGCGCCTTCGGCCTTGGCGGCGGTGGCGGAGCCCTTGCGCAGCGCGATGGCGACGTCCTTGACGCCGGAATCGCGCAGGTTCTGGGCATGGGCATGGCCCTGCGAGCCATAGCCGACAATCGCGACCTTCTTGCCCTTGATCAGGCCGACATCGGCATCGGCATCATAATAAACGCGCATTTCATCTCTTCCTGTTGTTCCGTCATCCCCGCGAAGGCGGGGATCCATCTCCTGAGTTCGGTGATGGATCCCCGCCTTCGCGGGGATGACGATCGTGAAACCCTAAACCGCTTCCGCACCCCGCGCGATCGCGACGACCCCGGTCCGCGCCACCTCGACCAGCCCGACCTCGCGCATCAACGCAATGAACTGATCGACCTTGGCGGTCGGCCCCGACACTTCGAACACGAACGAGCCTGTCGTCGTATCCACCGGCCGGGCGCGG
>JAAFIT010000402.1 GCA_013298745.1 Sphingomonadales bacterium | reverse complement strand
CGACTGGGGCGAAGCCGTAACAGCATTGGTGATCACCGATGTCGGGACTGTCGCCGAGGATGTCCGGCAATTCGCAAAGGCGAGGCTGTCCGCTTACAAGGTTCCAAAGACCGTCCACATCGTCTCGGACTTGCCGTTGACGCCGTATGGCAAGATCGACAAGCGCCGAATCCGCACCCAGTTGATCATGGAATCCGGCGCATGACCAACATGAGTAGTCATACCATTTGAATCGTCCAAGGCCGGCCCTTCAGCTGGCGTGCCTTCGGTGTACGCAAGGGGACCACCAGCGGTCCGACGCCTTGGACTGTCGCCACGAAGCGCCGGGTAATCGCGCTACCCCCATCGCATCGCCCGCAACGTCGGTTCCGCGAAACCCGCTGCTGCCCACACAAACCATTCGACTTCCGGCGAAATCCGAGCACTGGTGACCTCCGAGCCGTGTCCCCCGATTGGGGATGGCGAAGCCTCGACCAGTCCACTGGCGGGGCTGTGCCTGGTGGGAGGTGACGCCGATGTCGCCTCGCCACTGAGGACAACATCATGCCCACATCAACGAGAACCCATAAGGCCGCCGTAACCACCCGGATCGGGTCGGCAGACTGACCATGTCGCGCCTCGACGACACGCTGGCCGCGCTGACAACCATGACCCCGGCCCAGCTCCGCGACGAGTGGCAACGGGTCCACAAGGCGCCAGCGCCGCGGATCAGCCCCGACCTCCTCGCGCGCGGCATCGCCTGGCAATTGCAAGAACGCGCCCTTGGCGGCCTCGCGCCATCTGTCGCCCGCGAACTCAAGCGCCTCGCCGCGGCGAGCGCGGCGCATGCCGACGCAGCACCCAGAGGCGCCAATGATGGTGGCGTCAGCAATGAAGATGGCATCAATGCCGACGATGCTGCCGGTCCCCAACTACGATCGCCAACCCGAGCCTCGGTTCCGGCTGTACCGCTCACCAACGCCACGGACCTCCGCCCTGGCACCACCCTGATGCGGTCCTGGGGCGACCGCAGTTGGTCGGTCCTGGTCACCGAGACCGGCCTCGTGTTCGAGGGCCGGCATTACGACTCGCTCAGCAAGATCGCCCGCGAGATCACCGGCGCCCATTGGTCGGGTCCACGGTTCTTCGGACTCAGAGCAGCGAGTGAGAAGCGCGACAAGGATCGCGCGAAGGCTCGTGCGCAGGATGCCCGTGCCGGTCGGGCTGGATCCCATACCGCTACGGTTCCACCGATCGCAGCCTGCATCACCGGTAAAGCCGCAGTCGGCAGCGCCCCCCATGCGTAAGCCCGACCCCGCCATCCGCGGCCAGCGCTGCGCCATCTACACCCGCAAGTCGACCGAGGACGGGCTGGAGCAGGAGTTCAACAGCCTCGATGCCCAGCGGGAGGCCTGCGCTGCCTATGTGATGAGCCAACGCCACGAAGGCTGGACCCTCGTCGATGGCCACTATGACGATGGCGGGTTCTCCGGCGGCAGCATGGAACGACCGGGGCTGAAGCGACTGCTGGCGGACATCGAAGCCGGCAAGGTCGACACCATCATCGTCTACAAGGTTGATCGACTGACGCGGAGTCTCGCGGACTTTGCCAAGATCGTTGATGTCCTTGATGGGGCAGGGGCCTCGTTCGTCTCGATCACCCAGTCGTTCAATACGACGACCAGCATGGGCCGGCTGACCCTCAATGTGCTGCTCTCGTTTGCCCAGTTCGAACGCGAGGTCAGGGGCCACACGTACAAAGGGATTATGCCAAGCCTGGAAGATCAGGCCGGCGGAACGCGCCATGGAACTCCGGCTCCAATGGCGGTGGCGACGTCATCATTGATCCGACTGCCGACCTTGGCTGCGATGGTGTCGGAGCCGACGGCTGCGCTGACGGCGGTGGCTGCGGCGGTTGCGGCAGCTGTGTTCGGAACAAAGAAGAGGTCGATGTCAATTTGAGGTCATCGCAGCGAATTTTGGCATCCGTTGCTACGACCTCTCCAACACCAGCCAGGTGATTGGGATGACCAGAATTGCCCAAGGCGGTCGTTCGCAGCTGAGATAGCGAAAGGCGACAACTGGGTCGGAGCCAGTCGTGGCTTTTGTATCTGCAAGGGGACCTTTTTCCAGAGGCGGGAAGCGGGTCCGGGCCGGCAGGCTATCTCGAGCTCATGGATTTCTGGGTCTATCGCTAAGACTTAGAGCGCCATTGCCAGCCGCTGTTGCGCTGCAGCAACAGCACTTGACCTTATTACATTGTCGTAATGTTTAAACATATTCGCAATTCGGCTGTCACAATCGCCGCCTAACTCGCCCGTCTCACGCTTTCAGCCACTCGGGGGACGTTCAATGTCGATTCTTTCAGGGGCCGCCCGCCGGCAGGCAGCCCATGCGTCGCTGCTCGCAGGAATAGCATTTATAGGTACTGAAACCTCAGCACAGGTCGTCACCGGCGCTGAAACCACCGCGATTGTCGCTGAAGACGAGATCATCGTGTCCGGATCGCGTCCCATTCGCGAATCGCAAGAGGCAGCGCTGCGCATCCAGCGCGAATCGCCGTCGCTGGTCAGCGTCGTGTCGTCGGATGCGGTTGGCCGCCTGCCCGACCAGAACATTGCCCAGGCGGTCAGTCGTCTTCCTGGCGTCGCTGTGCAGCGCGATCAGGGTCAGGCACGCTACATCAACCTGCGTGGCTCGCCGCTCAACTGGACGACTCTTTCGTTCGACGGCATCAATATCATTTCGCCCGAAGGCCGCGATGCACGCTTCGATTCGATCCCGTCCGCGATCGCGTCGCAGATCATCGTCCGCAAGGCAGTGACGCCGGACATGACCAGCGAAACCATCGCCGGCAACGTCAACATCATCACCCGCTCGCCCTTTGATTATTCCGGCGCGCACTTCGCCGGGCGGCTCGGCGCTGGCTATGTCGATCTCGGCGGGGGCGGCGAATATGAAGCCACCGGCGTGCTGTCGAACCGCTGGGACACCGGCATCGGCGAGATCGGCGCGGTGGTGTCGGCGAGCTATTATTCGCGCCAGATGGCGACCGATAATTTCGAAACCGATTGGGAAGTCGTTCCTGAAGACCGGCGCCCGGTCGAGCCGCTGTTCGAAAATCCGCGCGTCTGGGCGCGCGAGACCGAAAACAAGCTCTATCGGCTGACCCGGGCCAATTACAGCGTTTCGGGCCGCCTCGAATGGCGACCGGACAGCGACAACAAGATGTTCGTC
>JAAFIT010000401.1 GCA_013298745.1 Sphingomonadales bacterium | reverse complement strand
CCTCGAGCCGTTCCGCGCCAACAGCTACGACATTGCCTTCGAATGGTATTTTGCGCCGGAATCGATCTTCTCGGTGGCGCTGTTCAAGAAGGATGTGGCCAGCTTCCCGGTCGCCGACACGCGGCAGGATACATTTGCCTCCACCGGCCTGCCGACGTCGATTATCCCGCCGTCGTCGCCGGCCGCCGTCAACCCCGAAGGCCAGCTCTGGACGATCAATTCGGTCACCAACGGCACCGGCGCTGATCTGAAGGGCATCGAAATTGCCATCCAGGCGCCGTTCAAGTTCCTCCCCGGCTTCTGGTCGAATTTCGGCGGCATCGCCAACGCCACCTTCGTCGATTCAAGCGCCGCTTACAGCGTGTCCGGGCCGGCGGTGGTCGCCAATGTCGTCCCCGGCAACACCTTCGGTCCGCTGGTCAACTCGATCCGCACCTCGACCTTGTTCGGGCTGTCGAAGCAGGCATTCAACGCCACGCTCTACTATGACGACGGCACCTTTTCTGCGCGTGTCGCGGGGACCTATCGCAGTGAATTCAACGACGCCAACAGCGGCACCGGCAACATTTTCGAAGGCTATGGCCAGACCTTCAACCTCGATGCCTCGATCCGCTACAAGATCAACGAGCACATCGAATTGTCGCTGGAAGGCGTCAACCTGACCGACAATTATCGCTTCCGCTATACGGACGAGGATGCACAGCGGAATTACGAGAACAACCATTTCGGCCGCACCTTCCTGTTCGGCGCCCGCTTCCGGCTCTGAAGCGATGCTTGATCGCCGCACCGCGCTCGGACTGCTCGGTGCGGCGGTTCTGCCGTCGACTCGGCTCGATGCTCAGGGATCGGCGGCGAGCTCGTCGCTTGATCCCCATGCGGGCATGGTGTGGGGCAAGACGTTCGAAGGGCAGCGCCGCGCCGATCTGGGTAATGGAACGTTCCTGAACCCGGTGTTCGCCGGCGATCACCCCGATCCAACGCTGCTGCGCGTCGGCGAGGATTATTACGTCACCTTCTCCAGCTTTGATGCCTATCCCGGCATCACGATCTGGCACAGCCGCGATCTGGTGAACTGGCAGCCGGTAACCGCGGCGCTGAAGACCCCGATAGGCTCGGTATGGGCGCCCGATCTCGTCCGTCATAACGGGCGCTTTTATTGCTACATCCCGGCGCGGACGCCGCAGCGCCGATCGATCCGGGTTATCCATGCCGAACGCATCGAAGGTCCATGGTCCGAACCGATTGATCTCAACCTGCCCGATCATATCGACCCCGGCCATGCCGTTGATGAACGCGGTCGTCGCTGGCTGTTCCTGTCAGGCGGTGACCGGGTGATGCTGACGCCCAATGGCCTTGCCACCAGTGGCGCGGTTCAACATGTTTACGATCCCTGGCGCTACCCCGATGACTGGGTGGTGGAGGGTTTTTCGCCCGAAGGCCCCAAGATCGTCCGGCGCGGCGGCTGGTTCTATCTTGTTACGGCCGTTGGCGGCACCGCTGGGCCGCCGACCGGGCATATGGTCATCATGGCGCGTGCCCGCAGCCTTGATGGCCCATGGGAGAATCATCCCGACAATCCCGTCGTCCGCACCGCCTCGGCGCGCGAGAAATGGTGGTCACGCGGCCACGCGACCTTGTTCGAGGGGCCGGGCGGACAATGGTGGATGATCTATCACGGCTACGAGAACGGTTATTGGACGCTCGGCCGCCAGACCCTGCTCGATCCGGTGCGCTGGCGCGACGATGGCTGGCCCGAGGCGATGGGCGGGGACCTGTCGCATCCGATCCCCCTGCCCCGTCGCTTGCCCGCCCAGGTTCATGGGCACCCGTTCAGCGATGATTTCGGCAGCGACCGGATGGGAACATTGTGGTCCTTCTATGATCCCGGTGCCGACGAGATGGCGCGCCTCGCCCGCGCGAATGGGGAGTTGCGCTTGGCTGGCAAGGGCAATTCCCCGAGCGACGGCTCTCCCCTCACCCTCCTCGCCGGTGACCAGGCCTATCGCATCGAGGTCGATGTCCGGATCGAAGGCGGCTGCGAGGCGGGGCTGCTGCTGTTCTACAATCGCCGGCTTTATGCCGGGCTCGGTATCGGCCCCAAGGGGCTGGTGATGCACCGCTATGGCTTGCAGCGGGCCCGCAACACCCCGCCGGTGACGGCGCTGCGCATCGCCATCACCAATGATCGCAACATCGTCACGATCCACACCAGCACCGACAAGGGGGTAAGCTGGCGCAAGTTCGACGTGCAGATGGAGGTGTCGGGCTATCACCACAATGTCGCCTATGATTTTCTCAGCCTGCGACCGGCACTCTACGCCGCCGGGCCTGGAACCGCGCATTTCGCCAAATTCACCTATCGGGCGTTGCCATGATACCGCTCGATCGTCGCGCACTGCTACTGGCGGCGCTCGCTGCGCCGGCAGCGGCGCAAACCCCGCCGCCGACAGGCAAGAATGTCCTCGGTGATCCTGTCGAGACGATCGATCTGTGGCCGAACGGCGCCCCCGGCGCACCGGTAACATTACCGGTCGAAACCGTCCTCGAACGCAGCACCGACCCCAGTTTCAGCGATCGCGCCGTTTACAGCATCTGCCGGCCGCGGCTTGTCATCTTCCGCCCGGCAAAGCCCAATGGCGCGGCGATGTTGATCGCGCCGGGCGGCGGCTACAAATGGGTCGTCGTTGACAAGGAAGGTTATGAAATGGGCCGCTGGTTGGCGGCGCGCGGGGTGACGGCCTTTGTGCTGTTTTACCGGCTGCCCGGCGAAGGCTGGCAAAATGCCCCCGAAGTGGCATTGGCCGATGCGCAACGCGCCATGCGGCTGATCCGTCATCGCGCTGCCGATTTTGGTATCGATCCGGCGCGGGTCGGCGCCATGGGCTTTTCGGCGGGCGGTCATGTCTGTGCCGATCTGGCCGCGCGCTTTGCCACCCAGACCTATGTCGCCGTGGATTCAGCGGACACCCTATCGGCGCGACCTTTGCTTGCGGCGCCGATTTATCCGGTCGTCTCCATGACGCCGCCCGACGCGCACCCCGGATCGCGCCGCCTGCTGATCGCCGACAATCCGGCGCTGGAAGCCGGGCACAGCCCGCACCGCAACATCCCCGTCGACGCGCCGCCGCATTTCCTGTTGCATGCCGAAGACGATGATGCGGTGCTGGTGACCAACACGTTGCTGCTGCGGTCGGCGCTGCGAACGCGCGACATCGCGA
>JAAFIT010000400.1 GCA_013298745.1 Sphingomonadales bacterium | reverse complement strand
CGATGTCAGGCCCATCCGGTCATGCACATCGCGCAGCCAGCGGCGCAGATCCTTGCGCACCTTGGCATCGAGCGCGCCAAAGGGTTCATCGAGCAAAAGGATACGCGGCTCGACCGCCAGCGCACGTGCTAGGGCAACGCGCTGGCGCTGCCCGCCGGACAGTTGCGCCGGGAAACGATTGCCAAGGTGCGAGAGCTGCACAAGATCGAGCAATTCGGTGACGCGCCGGGCAATTTCGGCCGGCGCCGGGCGGCTGGCGCGGGGCCGCACGGTGAGGCCAAAACCGACATTTTCGGCGACGCTCATGTGGCGGAACAGCGCGTAATGCTGAAAGACAAAGCCGACACGCCGCTCACGCGCGCCGGTGTCGGACATGTCCTCGCCGGCAATCGCGACGCGGCCACTGTCGGGAAATTCCAGCCCGGCGAGGACGCGGAGCAAGGTTGTCTTGCCCGAACCCGAAGGGCCGAGCAGCGCCAGAAACTCCCCGTCGCGGGCATCGAGGCTGACATTGTCGAGCGCGGTGAAGGCGCCGAAGCGCTTGGTCACGCCCTGGGCTGACAGGCTCAAAACACTCTCCCCGCCAATTGCCCGGCATGGCGCCATTCGAGCAGCGATTTGATCACCAGTGTCACCAGTGCGAGGCCAGCGAGCAGCGAGGCGACGGCAAAGGCGGCGACGAAGTTGTATTCGTTGTAAAGGATCTCGATGTGCAGCGGCAGCGTGTTGGTGCGGCCGCGGATATGGCCGGAGACCACCGACACGGCGCCGAATTCGCCCATGGCGCGGGCGTTGCACAGCAGCACGCCGTAAAGCAGGCCCCAGCGGATGTTGGGCAGCGTCACCTTCATGAAGGTCGCCAGCGGCGAGGCGCCGAGCGACAGCGCCGCCTCTTCCTCCTCGCGGCCCTGCTCCTCCATCAGCGGGATCAACTCGCGTGCGACGAAGGGAAAGGTGACGAACAAGGTGGCAAGAACAATGCCCGGCACGGCAAAGATGATCTGCACATCATGGGCGCGCAGCCATGGACCGAACCAGCCCTCCGCGCCGAACACCAGCACGAAGATTAACCCGGACACCACGGGGGATACCGAGAAGGGCAGGTCGATCAGCGTCACCAGAAACGATCGGCCGCGGAAATCGAACTTGGCAATCGCCCAGCTGGCGGCAAGGCCGAAAGCGATGTTGATCGGCACAGCGATGGCGGCGATGGTCAGCGTCAGTTTCAGCGCCGCGCGGGCATCGGGATCGGCTATTGCTGCTGCATAGACGCCCAGCCCCTTGCGAAACGCTTCGGCAAATACGATCGCGAGCGGCAGCGCCAGATTGAGCAGCAGAAACCCCATCGCCAGCGCTATCAACGCCCAGCGCAGCCAGCGCGGCTCGTTGACCGACGTGGTGCGGCCAGCGCTCATGCCGCCATCCGCCGCCGCTGCCAGCCTTGCAGCAGGTTCGTGATCAGCAACAGGATGAAGCTGGCGACCAGCATCGTCACGGCGATCGCCGTGGCGCCGGCGACATTATATTGTTCGAGCTGGACGACGATCAGCAGCGGCGCGATTTCGGTGCGATACGGCATATTGCCGGCGATGAAGATCACCGAGCCATATTCGCCGACGCCGCGGGCAAAGGCGAGGGCAAAGCCGGTCAGCAGTGCCGGCGCCACTGCCGGCAGCACCACCCGGGCAAAGGTCTGCGCCCGCGAGGCGCCCAGGCTGGCTGCGGCTTCCTCGACATCGACACCCAAATCGGCAAGCACCGGCTCGACAGTGCGCACGACGAAGGGCAGGCCGACAAACACCAGCGCGATGACGACGCCCAATTGGGTGAAGGCGATATCGATGCCGAGTGGCGTCAGCACCCGGCCAATCCAGCCATTGGGGGCGTAAAGCGCCGTCAACGCGATCCCGGCGACGGCGGTGGGCAGCGCAAAGGGCAGATCGACCAACGCCGAAACGATGCGGCGGCCGAAGAAGCGATAGCGCACCAGCACCCAGGCGGTCAGCATGCCGAACACGGCATTGATCAACGCCGCCACCGCCGCCGCACCAAAGCTGAGGCGATAGGCGCGCAGCGCGCGTTCGGAGAGGGCGACCTCGATGAAGCCCTGCCAGCCGAGCCCGGCGGCGCGGATGAACACCGCCGACAGCGGAATCAGCACCACCACCGACAACAGGGTCAGCGTGATCCCGAAAGTCACCCCGAAACCGGGAATGATCGACGGGCGCAAGTTGAGCAGGCCGGGCCGCATGGCCAAGACTTGCCGTGTTGCAGGCGGCACTGCAACCGCATCGATGGCGATGGCGGTCATCGGCGCGGGTCAGTGCGGTGCGGCGGCATAGATCTGGTCGAACTGGCCGCCATCGGCAAAGAAAGTCGCCTGGGCCTTTTTCCAGCCGCCGAAATTGCGATCGATGTCGAACAGTGGCAGCGCCGGGAAGCGCGCGGCATGGCGCGCCGCGACCGCCGGGTCGCGCGGGCGATAGCCATTGGCGGCAATGATCTCCTGCCCCGCTGGCGTGTAGAGGAAGCGCAAATAGGCTTCGGCAACGCCGCGGGTGCCGCGCCGGTCGACGACGCTATCGACCACGGCAACCGGTGGTTCGGCGCGAATGCTGATCGACGGCACGACGATTTCAAAGCGATCGGCACCCAACTCGCGCGTCGCGAGGATCGCTTCATTCTCCCAGGTCAGCATGACATCGCCGAGGCCACGCTCGGCAAAGGTGGTTGTGGCGCCGCGCGCGCCTGAATCGAGCACCGGCACGTGCGCCAGCACCCGCGAGACATAGCGACGGGCGCCTTCGGGCGAGCCGCTGGCCTTCTGGCCATAGCCCCAGAGCGCCAGGAACGCCCAGCGCGCGCCGCCGCCGGTCTTGGGATTGGCCATGATCACCTTGACGTCGGGCTTGGTGAGGTCGGCCCAGTCGCGGATGCCCTTGGGGTTGCCCTTGCGCACCAGAAACACGATCGGCGACCAATAGGGGGTCGATTTGTTGGGCAGCCGCGCCTGCCAGCCGGGGTCGATCAGCTTGCCGCGGCGGGCGATCTCGTCGATGTCGCCTGACAGCGCCAGCGTCACGACATCGGCGTCGAGTCCGTCGACGACAGCGCGTGTCTGCTTGCCGGAGCCGCCATGCGACTGGTTGATGGTCACCGTGTCGCCGGTTTTCGCTGCCCAGTCGGCGGCAAAGGCGGTGTTGATGGCGCGATACAGCTCGCGCGTCGGATCATAGCT
>JAAFIT010000040.1:4668-11128 GCA_013298745.1 Sphingomonadales bacterium | reverse complement strand
GCCGATGGCGCTTTGCACCAGCCCAAGCCGGGCGATGTTGCCCCAGCCGAGGGGTGCCAGGGCGGTCACAGGCCCATGCCCCGAAGACCGATAGCCGCGGTGAGCATGCCGAGCACATAAAGCGTGGTGCCACTGGCATTGTAGAAGGGCGCGTGCTTGGCGGGATCCGACAGCAGCCGCTGCATCAGCAGGAACTGGACGGCAACCGACATGGCAACCAGCGCGGCCGGGAAAATCGCTCCCCAGCGGGCCAGCAGCACGGCGACGACCAGCTGCGGCACCGCCATGGTCCAGCAGGCGACGCGCGCAGCGCGATCGACGCCGAGCAGCACCGGCAGCGAACGCACGCCCGAAACAGCATCGCCGGTGACAGCCTTGAAATCGTTGAGAACCATGATGCCATGGGCGCCGGTGGCATAGAGTGCGAGGATGGTGATGATGCGCGCATCGGGCATGCCGCCGACCATCACGGCGGCACCTGTGAACCAGGTCAGGCCTTCATAGGCCGCGGCGCAGACACCCGGCCCCCACCAGCCATTGGCCTTGGCGCGGATCGGCGGCGCCGAATAAATCCAGGCGAGGAAGACGCCGAGGATGGTCGCAGCAAAGACGACAGGGTTGATCAGCCAGCCGACGATCAGCGACAGGATCGAGCCGCCAATGGCGATGTACAGCCCCCAACGGCCGGGGATGCGGCCTGACGGAATCGGGCGCTGGGGTTCGTTGATGGCGTCAACATGCCGATCGAACCAGTCGTTGATCGCCTGGCTGTTGCCGCAGACCAGCGGCCCGGCCAGCATCATGCCGGCCACCAGAAAGCCCCAGCGATCGGCGAGCGGCACACCCGATGACACAACGCCGCACATGAATGCCCACATCGGCGGAAACCAGGTCACCGGTTTCAGCAGCTCGAGCACGTCACGCGGGCGAGGAAACCGCCGCGCCGGACTATCCAATGTCACCCCATCCATAAGTGTAAGCTAGCCTTGACACACGGGAGCGTCAACGCAGCTTGGCGGTGTTTTGATGGCCTATTCTGACGCGGCGTTAATCCGGCTCGGACAGATTGCCGAGGCCGTGGCGGTGCAGCTTGGAATAGAGGCTCTGGCGCGACAGGCCGAGAATTTCGGCGGCCGAAGCGCGGTTGTCGGCGGTGTAGGTCAACGCCGCCTCGATGCACAGTCGTTCGATGAGATCGGTCGATTCGCGGACGATTTCCTTCAGCGAGACCCGGCCGACCAGCTCGGTCAGCTGTTCGACAGATCGCGGCAATTGCCGGTCATCGACGGCGATGGCGGTGCGGCGGCTGGTGCTGCGGATGCTGAAGCCATGCCGCATCTCGCCGCCTTCGACCGATGTGACGGCCGAAACCTCGACATCCTCGTCGCGGCCATCGATGGCGCGGACGATGGTGGCAAAGTTGCGCACCGCGCCATGGTCCGCCAGTTGCTGTTCCAGCGTGGTGAGATCGATGCCGAGGCGGCCGACAAAGCGCGACAATGGCGTGCCGACAATATCGTCACGCCGCAGCGCATGGACGAGATCGAGAAACGCACCATTGCCGACGATGATGTTGAGCGCCGCATCGGTGAGCACAAAGGCGTCGGGCATGCGTTCGAGAACTTCGAGCAGGGGTCGCTCGCTGCTCGCGCCGCGGTCTTCCAGCGGCCGCAGGCGGACCAGCAGAAAGCTGCTGCGGTCCTGCCGGAACAGCGTCGCCGCCATCAGGCATAGCGTGCCATTGGCCAGCGTGACCCGCGACGGGTGATTCTGCGCCGCGGCGGCGATGCTGCCGAGCTGCGCCGAAACCGCCTCGCGTTCGGCCGCCGTGACCAGCGTGGTAAAGGGCTCGTTGTCGACACTGGCGGCACCATGTCCGCTCAATCGCCGTGCCGCCGGGTTGATGTCGGTGATCCGCCGCGAAGTGGCATCGATGACGATGATGGCGTCCTGGGCGCTGTCGAACAACAGGCGATAACGTGCCTCCAGCTGTCGCAGATGCAGCGAATCGCGTTCCATCGCCTGTTGGGCGCGAAGCAGGCGTTGCTGCTGAACGGCGGCGGCGCGCATGTCGCGACCGACGGCAAGAATGCGGCCCTGTTCGCCGGTTTCGATGGCGAGATAGCGGATCGGCAGATCGCCACCATTGGTCGGATGGTTGACTTGCCGCCACCGCGCCGGATCGCCGTCGCCCGCCAGCATGGCATCGATCTTGGCACGATTTTCCGGCAGGACGGTATCGGCCCAGACCTGTCCGGGCCAGTCACGCACGCCATGATCGGCAAGATCGGCGGCACCCAGTGTCACCGTTTCGATAATGCCGCGGTCATTGACCAGCAGGGCGATATCGCACGCTGCCACCAGACCGCGGATGGCAGCCGCCGCCGGCAGGCCCTCAAAGGCCTCCGGCGCCATTGGCGCTGTCCGATTCTCGGCTTTGGCAGTGCGAACGTCCATGGTGGCCGAGTGCCATCTCCCGTCGGACCGTCGGCACCGCGCCGAAGGTCGCTATATCAGGTCGTGCTTTTGGAAACGCCGAGCACGGCCTGCTGGTTCAACAATCTGTCTGCCAATGCGACGGCGAGCGCGCCGTCGGCTGCGGTACCATCGGCGCCGATTTCGGCGGCTAGCTCGGGGCGTTCGGTGAACACGCGGCCACCGACGAGAACCATGATTTCGGGATTGCGCGACGCCTGGCGCAGCGCGGTGATGCTCCGCTGCAGCGGTTCGACATGGCGCTCGACGCTGACGGTCAATCCGACAATGTCGAAGGCGCGGCCGGCGACCAGCGCCACCAGTTCGTCGGCATCGAGCGCCGGGACGCTCCAGGTCTGCCAGCCGTCGCGGCGGAAGAACTCCTCGACAATCAAGGCACCCAGGCCATGCTGTTCGCCAGGGGCCGGGGCAAACAGCGCCCGGCGTTCGGCGCCCGCCACCGGCGCTGCGCCGGGGATCAGCGCCGACAGTGCATGCACGATTTCCTGGCAGCGCCACAGCCCCATGGTGACATCGACGAAATCGCATGCATCTTCGTCCCACCAGGCGCCGAGACGGCGGGCAGCAGGCGCCAGCAGATGCAGGTAGATGGTTTCCACCGTCACACCGCCAGCCATCAGCGATTCGACCCGCGCCAACAGCGGCCCGACTTCCTCGGTCAGCGTGGCGGCGGCAAACAGGTCGGCATAGCCATTGGGAATGGCAGCATCCGGTTGGGCGACGGCACGCGCCAACGGGCTGTCGTCACGATGCGTCATCAACAACCGCGGGATGATGTCGCTTTCAATCACTCGCGCCAGTGCATCGGGGCTCGTCGCTTCGCGCGGCCGGAAGGCGGCGCGACGGGCACGATCCCATTGTTTGCCAGCGGCAATCCGGGCTTCCGTCACCATGTCCAGCATTGATGCCATTGGCGCCCCTTGCCCCCGCCCTTCGTTGTCCGCGCATTGGCGGCTTGTTCTTTGCTTGCGCCAATCCGTCGCAGGCAGACATCACGCTAACCAAGCATTCGCCTTGCCGCAAGAGGGTGTTGCAGTGTCCATGGGTCAAAGCTGTCAATGCTTTTAGACGTAAAGTCAGGTTGACACTTATAGGTCCGATGGTAGGTTTCGGAAGGTGGGGAGATTGTGGTGAAGAGCGCGGCAACGAGCAACACGCGGCCGAAGACGAGCCGCCCGCTTTATACGGCGGAAGAGCGTGTGCGTCGGGACAATAGCCGCTGGACGCTGGTGCAGGGTTTGCTTGCGCCGGTGCAGTTCCTGATTTTTGCCGTCAGCCTTTATCTGGTGCTCGATTATCTGCGCACCGGTCGCAATCATGATGCTGCCGTCTGGTCGGTCGTCATCAAGACCATGGCGCTTTATACGATCATGGTAACCGGCGCGATCTGGGAGAAGGTCGTCTTTGGCAAGTATCTGTTTGCCGAGAGTTTTTTCTGGGAAGATGTGTTCTCGATGCTCGTCATCGCGCTGCACACCGCCTATCTGGTGGCGCTGTTCACTGGGGCGCTCGATAGCCGGCAACTGATGTGGCTCGCGCTTGCAGCCTACTTCACCTATGTCATCAACGCCGCCCAGTTCATCTGGAAACTGCGGATGGCGCGGCTCGAAGCGCCGCCCAAGGATAGCGCCCCCGCCAATGGATCGGTCGCGGCGTGACGGCGGTGATGGCACCCGCGCGTGCGGCCGAAGCGTTGCCGGTGCTGCGCGAGCGCGGCCAGCGCGAGGTGTTCTGCGGGCTGACCGGTATTATCTGGCTGCACCGGAAAGTGCAGGACGCGTTTTTCCTCGTCGTTGGCTCGCGCACTTGCGCACACCTGTTGCAGTCCGCCGCCGGGGTGATGGTGTTTGCCGAGCCGCGGTTCGGCACGGCGATCATCGAAGAGCGCGATCTTGCCGGCCTCGCCGATGCCAATGAAGAACTCGACAAGGTGGTGCGCCAATTGTTGGCGCGTCGGCCCGAAATCAAGCTGCTGTTCCTTGTCGGCAGTTGCCCCAGCGAAGTCATCAAGCTCGATCTTGGCCGTGCGGCACAGCGGCTGAATGGCAGCTATCCGGGCGTCAAGATCCTCAATTATTCGGGCAGTGGCATCGAAACCACCTTCACCCAGGGTGAAGATGCCTGCCTTGCCGCGCTGGTGCCGGAAATGCGCGAGGACGCAGTTGACCAGTTGCTCATCGTCGGCGCGCTGCCCGATGTGGTGGAGGATCAGTTTCGCCGGTTGTTCGCCGATCTCGGTATCGCGCGCGTTGAAACGCTGCCGCCGCGCCGCGCCAAGGATTTGCCGGGCATCGGCACCGGCACGCGCTTTCTGCTCGCCCAGCCGTTCCTTGGCGACACCGCGCGGATGCTCGAGACTCGCGGCGCCCGACATCTGCCGGCGATGTTCCCGTTCGGCGCCGAAGGCACCACCGCCTGGCTGCACGCTGCCGCCACCGAATTCGGCATTGATGAAATGCATTTCCGCAGCGTCGTGGCGCCGGGGCGTGAACGCGCCAAACGGGCGCTGGCGCATCATGCGGCGCGGCTGAATGGCAAATCGATCTTTTTCATGCCCGATTCGCAGCTCGAAGTGCCACTGGCGCGCTTTCTCGCCAACGAACTCGGCATGACTCTTGTCGAAGTCGGCACGCCCTATCTTCACCGCAGCCATCTCGCCGATGATCTGGCGGCACTGCCCGCCGGCGTGCAAATTTCCGAAGGCCAGGATGTCGACAAGCAGCTCGATCGCGTGCGGGCGGCGAAGCCGGATCTGACGGTTTGTGGCCTCGGCCTCGCCAATCCGCTGGAGCGTGAAGGCTTTTCGACGAAATGGGCGATCGAGCTGGTCTTTTCGCCGGTGCATGGTTTCGAACAGGCGGGTGATCTCGCCGAATTGTTCGCGCGGCCGCTGGTCCGCCGCGACAGGTTGACGGTCTGACATGCAGCTGACCGTCTGGACCTATGAAGGCCCGCCGCATGTCGGGGCGATGCGCGTCGCCACCGGCATGACCGGGCTGCATTATGTGCTGCACGCGCCGCAGGGCGATACCTATGCCGATCTGCTGTTCACAATGATCGAACGCCGCGGCCAGCGCCCGCCGGTCACTTACACGACCTTCCAGGCGCGTGACTTGGGCACCGATACCGCCGAACTGTTCCAGAAGGCGGCGCGCGATGCCTACGACCGCTTTGCCCCACAGGCGATGATCGTCGGCGCGTCGTGCACTGCCGAATTGATTCAGGACGACCCCGCCGGTCTGGCCCAGACGATGGGCCTGCCATGCCCGATCATCGCGCTCGATCTGCCGAGCTATTCCCACAAGGAAAACTGGGGCGCCGCCGAGACATTTTACCAGATTGTCCGGCAACTGGCCGACAAGGACCGCAAGCCGGCACCGCTTGAAGGTCGCCGCCCGCGCGCCAACCTGCTCGGTCCGACGGCGCTCGGTTTCCGTCATCGCGATGATGTCGCCGAAATCACCCGGCTGCTCGGCAATCTCGGCATCGATGTCCATGTCGCTGCGCCGATGGGTTCGACGCCGGCCGCCATCGCCGGGCTGGGCGAGGCCGATTTCAACATCGTGCTCTATCCCGAAATCGCCCATGAAGCGGCGCGCTGGCTCGAAAAGACCTTTGGCCAGAAGTATACCAAGACCGTGCCGATCGGCGTTGGCGCGACCCGCGAATTCATCGCCGAAGTCTGCGGCCTCGCCGGCATCGACGCGCCGGCCGATCCCGATGCCGGCCGGATGCCCTGGTGGTCGCGATCAGTCGATTCGACTTATCTGACCGGCAAACGCGTCTTCATTTTCGGCGACGCCACCCATGCCGTGGCGGCCGCCCGCATCGCGCGTGACGAACTGGGTTTCGAAGTCGTCGGTCTCGGCTGCTACAACCGCGAGTTCGCCCGCGACATCCGCGCGGCGGCCAAGCTGTATGGCGTCGAACCGCTGATCACCGATGACTATCTGGTGGTCGAGGA
>JAAFIT010000040.1:0-4622 GCA_013298745.1 Sphingomonadales bacterium | reverse complement strand
CGCATCGGCGTGCGAGTTGGTGCTTGGCACCCAGATGGAGCGGCATATCGCCAAGCGGCTGCGGCTTCCCTGCGCGGTCATCTCGGCGCCGGTGCATGTCCAGGATTTCCCGGCGCGCCACAGCCCGCAAATGGGTTTTGAAGGTGCCAATGTCATTTTCGACACCTGGGTCCACCCGCTGGTGATGGGGCTGGAGGAGCATCTGCTCACCATGTTCCGCGACGATTTCGAATTTTCGGATGCCGCCGGCGCCAGCCATCTCGGCGGTCATGGTGCGGCGGCGCCCGCCGACCTGCCGCAGGAGCAGGCACCGGCGCTGCAGGCCGAGGTCGAAGTGCTCGAGCGCCCGCAGACCGATGCCGACGGCTGGACGCCTGAAGGCGCCCGCGAACTGCAGAAGATCCCGTTTTTCGTCCGCGGCAAGGCCAAGCGCAACACCGAACGCTATGCCGCCGAAAAGGGCCTGACGTTCATCGGTGTCGAAACCCTGTATGAGGCAAAGGCCCATTATGCGCGCTGATCCGGCGATGCCCGCCACCGGTGGTAGCGACCCGAGCGCCCGGGTGGTGATCATCACGCTCGACAACCATCTGTCGGGCGCCATTGAGCGGGCACGGGCACGGTTCGAGCGCGAACAGCCCGGCGTCAGCATCGGGTTCCACGCCGCCGCCGATTGGGAGAATCAGGCCAAGCTCGATGCGGCGCGCGCCGATGTGGCGCGCGGTGACATCATCATCACCTCGATGATTTTCCTCGAAGACCAGATTCGCGCCATCAAACCGGCGCTTGAAGCGCGGCGCGAGCATTGCGACGCCATGGTCAACCTCATGTCGGCGAGCGAGATCGTCAAGCTGACGCGCATGGGCGATTATCGCATGGATGCGCCGCCCAAGGGCCCGCTCGGCTGGCTGAAGAAGCTGCGCGGATCATCGAAGGAAGGCGCTGCCAATTCGGGTGCCGCGCAAATGGCGGTGCTGCGGCGGCTGCCGAAGCTGCTGAAATGGGTGCCCGGCACGGCGCAGGATGTCCGTGCCTATTTCCTCACCCTGCAATATTGGCTCGCCGGGTCGGACGATAACGCCTTCTCGATGGTGCGGGCGCTCGTCGATCGCTACGCCGATGGCCCACGCCGGGCGCTGCGCGGTGCGGCGAAGGTCGAGGCGCCGAAGGATTATCCCGATATCGGGCTGTATCATCCTGATCTGAAGGACCGGATCAGCACGCGCATCGCCGATCTGCCGTGGAAGAAGGACGCCAAGGGCACTATCGGCGTGCTGCTGCTGCGCTCCTATGTGCTCGGCAAGGACGCCAATCACTATGATGGCGTCATCCGCGCGCTGGAGGCCAAGGGCCTCAACGTGATTCCGGCCTTTGCCGGCGGTCTCGATGCCCGCCCGGCGATGGATGAATTGTTCTGGAAGGATGGCGTGCCGGCGGTCGATGCCGTCGTCAACCTGACCGGTTTCAGCCTGGTTGGTGGTCCGGCCTATAATGACGCCAAGGCAGCCGAAGAGGCACTCGCCAAGCTCGATCGGCCGTATATTGCCGCGCACCCGGTGGAGTTCCAGACGCTGCAGGGTTGGGGTGCCAACAAGCAGGGGCTGCTGCCGCTCGAATCGACGATCATGATCGCGATTCCGGAACTCGATGGTGGCACGACGCCGATGGTGTTCGGCGGCCGCTCCGATGGCTCCGATGCACCGTGCACCGGCTGCGATCGCCGCTGCACCTGGCCGGTTGGCGGGCAGGTGCGGGCGATGCAGAGCTGCCCTGAACGCGCTGAGGCGCTGGCAGCGCGGATGCTCAAGCTGGCGGCGCTGCGGCGCTCGACCGAAGCCGAGCGCAAGATCGGCGTCGTGCTGTTCAACTTCCCGCCCAATGGTGGCGCCGCCGGCACGGCGCAGTTCCTCGCGGTGTTCGAATCGCTGCATGAAACGCTGAAGCGGCTGAAGACCGAAGGCTATGACGTCGAGGTTCCCGAGACCGCCGATGAGGTGCGCCGCCGCATCATCAACGGCAACAGCATGACCTATGGCATGGAGGCCAATGTCCACGCCAAGGTGAGCGCCGAGAGCATCGTCGCGCGCGAGCCGTTCCTCAAGGAAATCGAAGCCGAATGGGGCCCGGCGCCGGGCAAGTTCCAGACCGATGGCCAGAATGTCTTCATCCTCGGTGCCCAGTTCGGCAATGTCTTCATCGGCATCCAGCCGGCGCTCGGTTACGAAGGTGATCCGATGCGGTTGCTGTTCGATGGCCGTTTCGCGCCGACGCATGCCTTCATGGCCTTCTACCGCTGGCTGCGTGATGATTTCGGCGCCCATGCCGTGCTGCACTTCGGCACCCATGGCAGCCTTGAATTCATGCCCGGCAAGCAGACCGGCCTGTCGGCAAGCTGCTGGCCCGAACGGCTGATCGGCGATCTGCCCAATATCTATCTCTATGCCGCCAACAACCCATCGGAAGGCGTTCTCGCCAAGCGGCGCTCGGCGGCGACATTGGTCAGCTATCTGACCCCGGCCTTGACCAATTCGGGCGTCTACAAGGGCCTTGCCGATCTCAAGGCCACCGTCGAGCGCTGGCGCAGCGCCGATCCGGCGAGCGACGAGCTTGGCGCGCTGCACGAAGTCATCATCGAACAGGCCGCGGCGCTCGATCTCGATGGCAGCGATGTGCCGCTGCTCGCCGCCAAACTTTATGAAATCGAACGCGAACTGATCCCGCAAGGGCTGCATGTCGCCGGCCAGGCGGCGACCGTGGAAGAGCGGATCGACATGCTGGCGGCGGTCGCCTCGACCCATGAAGCCGATTTGTCGCGCGAAACCATCGAAGCGATTGTGGCTGGAACGGCCAAGATCGACACGCCATTGCTGAAGGAACTGGCGGCACTCAATACCGCGCTGGCGACCAATCACGAAATGGAAGGCCTCGTCCAGGCGCTCAGCGGGCGTTATGTCCGCCCCGTTTCGGGTGGCGATATCCTGCGCGCGCCGGAGATTCTGCCGACCGGGCGCAACATCCACGGCTTTGATCCGTTCCGGCTGCCGTCGGCCTATGCCGTCAAGGATGGCGCTGCCCAGGCGCAGCGGATTCTCGATCGCAGCATCGAGGATTCGGGGCATCTGCCGGAAACCGTCGCGATGGTGCTGTGGGGCACCGACAATCTCAAATCCGAAGGCGCGCAACTGGCGCAGGCGATGGCGCTGATGGGCGCCAAGCCACGCTTCGACAGCTATAATCGTCTCGCCGGGGCTGAGCTGATCCCGCTCGAAGCACTGGGCCGGCCGCGGATCGATGTCGTTGTTACCTTGTCGGGCGTGTTCCGCGATCTGTTGCCGCTGCAGACGCGGATGTTGGCCGAAGCGGCACTGCTCGCTTCGCAGGCCGATGAGCCGACCACGATGAACTTCGTTCGCAAGCATAGCCTTGCCCACGCCAGCGAGCATGGCTGCGACCTCGAAACTGCGGCATTGCGGGTCTATTCCAATGCCGAAGGCGCTTATGGGGCGAACGTCAACCTGCTGATCGATTCGAGCGGCTGGACTGATCCGGATGAACTTGCCGACTGTTATGAAAAGCAGAAAGGCTATGCCTATGGCGTCAAGGGGGCACCAGTGCGCCAGGCCGGGCTGCTCGCGTCTGCGCTGAAGACCGTCGATTGCGCCTATCAGAACCTGGAAAGCGTCGAACTCGGCATCACCGCGATCGATCAGTATGTCGATACGCTGGGCGGCATCAGCCGCGCCATCACGCGCGCCAAGGGTGGCGAAACAGCGCCGGTCTATATCGGTGACCAGTCGCAAGGCGCCGGCAAGGTGCGCAGCTTGCAGGAACAGGTGGCGCTCGAAACCCGTACCCGCATCCTCAACCCGGTATGGCAGGAAGGCCTGCTCCGCCACGGTTATGAAGGCGTTCGCCAGATCGAAGCCAGTGTGACAACGACGATGGGCTGGTCAGCCACCACCGGCGAAGTCGATCCCTGGGTCTATCAGCGGATTACCGAGGCTTATGTGCTTGATGAAGCGATGCGCAATCGCATTGCCGAAATGAACCCGCGCGCCGCTGCCAAGGTCGCCAACCGGCTGATCGAGGCATCGGAACGCAATTACTGGACGCCGGATGCTGCGACGCTCGCAGCTCTCCGGGCAGCGTCCGACGCCGCCGAGGATATCCTCGAAGGCGTGACACCACAGGCGGCTTGAGGAACAAACACATGGGCCTTCTCGATCTCGACCGCACGATCACCCCGCCCGATGGCGAGGGCAGCCAGCAGGTCAAACTCGATCCGAATTTGCATATCGGCAACGCCAAGGTGTTCGCTGTCTATGGCAAGGGCGGTATCGGCAAATCGACGACATCATCGAACCTGTCGGCGGCTTTCTCGTTGCTCGGCCAGCGGGTGCTGCAGATCGGCTGCGACCCCAAGCACGACAGCACCTTCACGCTCACCAAGAAGCTGATGCCGACGGTGATCGATGTCCTTGAGACGGTCGAGTTCCATCACGAGGAACTGCGCCCCGAAGATTATATGTTCGAAGGCTTCAACGGCGTCATGTGCGTCGAAGCCGGTGGACCGCCGGCCGGCACCGGTTGTGGCGGCTATGTCGTCGGCCAGACGGTCAAAC
>JAAFIT010000004.1:3025-19246 GCA_013298745.1 Sphingomonadales bacterium | reverse complement strand
CGGTTGGGACCATGTCGCTGGTAGTGACGAACGGACGCGTGATCTTGCGCCCGAGGCAATCTGGCTGGCGCGGTTGCTGCTGCAACTGGCGCCCGATGATCCCGAAAATCACGGCCTGTTGGCACTGATGCTCTATTGCGAGGCGCGACGTGCAGCGCGCCGCGATGAAAACGGTGCCTTCATCCCGCTATATTCACAGGACCCCAGCCGTTGGGACCGGAGCGCCTTCGTCGAAGCTGAGACGCTGCTGCGCTCGGCCGCGCGATATCAAACGCCAGGCCGCTTTCAGATCGAAGCCGCGATTCAGTCCCTGCACGCCGAGGCTGTCATCACAGCCAACCCAAATCCCACAGCCCTGCTGGCGCTTTACGATCTTCTTGTTGCAATGGCGCCAAGTATCGGCGCTCAGGTGGCGCGTGCCGTCGTCATTGGTGATGATGACCCGGCCGCCGGGTTGGCAGCGCTCGATGTCATCGCCACGCGTGGCCAAGACTATCAACCCTGGTGGGCGGCACACGCCCGGCTGTTGCACCGAACCGGCGTTTCGGACGCTGCCGGCCAGGCGGCAACACGCGCAGCAGGCCTCACGACCGATCCGGCCGTTCGCGCGCATCTGCTGGACGGCGGTGTGTTCCGTTAGCCAGTGGCAGCGCTACCCCCAAGTTTTAGTTGCTGTCCGGCCCCACGCACCCCGGCTACACAGGACCGCAGAAAGCTTCGCAAGGACTCGCCATGACCGATTATGTTCCGCCCAAAGTCTGGACCTACAACCCGGAATTCGGCGGGCGCTTTGCCGCGATGAACCGCCCAACGGCCGGTGCACGGCACGATGCCGAGTTGCCGGTCGGCAAGCATCCCTTGCAGCTCTATTCGCTGGGCACGCCGAATGGCGTCAAGGTGACGGTGATGCTCGAGGAACTGCTCGCCGCCGGGCATGCGGGTGCCGAATATGATGCCTGGCTGATCAACATCGGCGCGCTGGCGCAGTTCGGCAGCGGTTTTGTCGCCGCCAATCCCAACTCGAAAATACCGGCGATGGTGGATCATTCGGGCCCCACCCCGCAGCGCGTGTTCGAATCGGGCGCCATCCTGCTTTATCTCGCCGAAAAATTCGGTGCCTTTCTGCCGACCGATCCGGCCAAGCGCACTGAAGCGCTGTCGTGGCTGTTCTGGAGCATCGGCGCCGTGCCGTTCCTCGGCGGTGGTTTCGGGCATTTCTACGCCTATGCCCCGATCAAGATCGAATATGCCATCGATCGCTATGCGATGGAGGTAAAGCGCCAACTCGACGTGCTCGACCAGCACCTTGCCAAAAACGAGTATATCGCTGGTGACGAATATAGCATCGCCGATATGGCGATCTGGCCCTGGTATGGCGCGCTGGTGAAGGGGCTGCTGTACGAAGGCGGCGAATTCCTTTCGGTGCAGGATTACCAGCACGTTCAGCGCTGGACCGATCAGATCGCCGAGCGCCCGGCCGTCAAGCGCGGTCGCATGGTCAACCGTGTCTATGGCGACCCGGCGAGCCAGCTCCACGAGCGCCATGACGCCAGCGATTTCGAAACCAGAACCCAGGACAAGATCGGCAAGCCGGCATGAGCGACAAGGAACCCGGTTTCGGCGGCGGCCTGCAGCAATCGCTCGGCCAGGTCCGCCTCATTCGCTTCGACCCCGGCCATGCCGCGATCGAATATCGCTGTCGCCCCGACATGTGCCATTCGGGTGGCGTGGCGCAGGGCGGCTTTGTGGCGGGCTGGATCGACGCTGCGATGGCCCACGCCGTCATCGCCAAATTCGGCAATGAGCGTGTGCCGATCAGCCTTGAACTCAAGATCAGCTATTTCGCTGCAACCAATCCCGGCCTCGTCATCGCCGAGGGCTGGATCGAAGGGGGAGGCGGCCGCACGCTGTTCGCTGAAGGTAAGCTCACCGATTCCAACGGCAAGTTGCTCGCCAAGGGCACCTCGACGATCACGCTGATCGACGCGGCAAAGGTAGCGGCGCGGATGACGGGTGAACCAAAGTCTTGAAACCTGATTGGGGACGTAAGACGCTAAGACATCCGCAGGAGAGTTGACGATGGCACGCATTGCGTTTCAGACGGTGGCGCTTTCGGCGGCCATGCTCGCCATGGCGGCGCCGGCCGTTGCCGTGCAGTCGGAGAATGGCAGTCAGATCCTCGAAGATTTCGAAGGATATGCCACCGGTCCGCGCTCGTTCAATTTCTGCTCGGTCGCTTTTCCCGCCGAGGATTGCCTTGGCATATTAAGTGGCGGTAGCGTTGAACTAGGGACTGCGGCTTTTCCAGCGGCATCGGGGTCGCAGGTCTATGTCGGCACCAGCATCAGCCTCAACATCTTCGACAAATTCAACTATAGCTGGCCGGCCGTTTCGGCACTGGTTACGGGCGTCGATCCGATCCGACTTCAGGTTTGGGATTATGACACCAACACGGCAAGCGAAGTCTTGCGCTTCGATAGCGCCACCGCTGGCAACACCACCAACTTCTTTTTCAACTTCGGCGATGACAGTTCGCCGCAATATCTCACGCGCTTCGAGTTCAGTTCGGCGACCGAGTTTGCCATCGACGATTTGCGCCTCGGCCTTCGGGACGTCCCCCCCGGCGTCCCCGAGCCGACAAGCTGGGCACTGCTGATCGCCGGTTTTGGTTTGATCGGCGCGGTCGCACGTCGACAGCGTCTGGCGGCGGCCTGACCCTCAGCCGCTCGTCGCGGCCAGCACCGCCTGGATGACAAAGGCGTTGGCGATATCGACAAAGAACGCCGACACCAGTGGCAGCACGATGAACGCTAGCGGCGCCGGGCCATAGCGCTGTGTCACCGCGTTCATGTTGGCGATCGCGGTCGGCGTTGCACCGAGCATCAGCCCGGTAGAGCCCGCCGCCATCACTGCGGCGAAATAGTTGCGGCCGAGCACCGGGAACACGACAAGGATGATAAAGGCGGCTGCAAGCAACGTTTGAACGCCAATAGCGACAAGCAGCACCCCGGCACTGCTCGCCAGCGTCCACAATTCCATGCTCATCAACGACATGGACAGGAACACGGACAGGCTGAATTCGGAAATCAGCGCGAGCGCCGGCGTATCGGCAGGAGTCGCCAAGGGCTTCACGAAGCGCGGCACGGTGTTCGACAGGATGATGCCGGCGATCAGGCACGGCACGAACAGTGGCAGCTTGATGCCCGTCGCCTGAAAACCTTCATGAGCGGCCGTACCGATAAAAATCGCGGCATGGATCCACAATATACTGCGCATCAACGCAATCTGGGTGATGCGATCTCGGGCGCCGGGATCGGGGCTGGCGGCAGTGGCCACAATTTCGTTATCGGCTTGCGGCGCTGCCAGCTTGCCACGCGCGATCAGGAACCTGGCAATCGGGCCACCGAGAACACTGGCGACGATCAGCCCGACCGTCGCCATGGCAATTCCAAGCTCGGCGCCGCCAACCACGCCATGCACGTTGGAAATCGTCGGACCCCAGGCGATCGACGTGCCGTGCCCGCCGATCAGTGACGCCGTGCCGAGCATGACGCCCGCTGCGCCCGGCAAGCCGAACAGTCGCGCGACGCCAACACCCGCAGCCGCCTGCACCACCATGAACATCAGGGTCAGCGCCAACATGAGCGCCAGCACCGGGCCACCCTTGCGCAGATCATCGAGACGGGCGTTGAGGCCGATGGTCGTGAAGAAATAGACCAGCAACGCGTCGCGGGCGGCAAGATCATAGTGGATGGGTCGGCCCGTCGTCGCCACGACGATCAAGGCTGCGACCGCTGCCACCAGCCCGCCGCTGACCGGCTCCGGAATGCTGTAGGCCGACAGCAGCCGGAACCGCCGGGTCAGCCCAGCGCCGAGAAAATAGGCGATGATGCCCAGTGTCAGCGCGCCGAACGCCGACACCATAATCGGCAAATTATCAGTCAAGGTTGGGGCGGCACCAGGTTTCGGCTTGCTCCACGCTGACACCGCGGCGGGTTGCATACTCCTCAAGCTGATCACGACCGATGCGCGCCACGCCAAAGTAGTGGCTTTCGGGATGCGCAAAATAAAAGCCCGAAACGCTCGCCGTCGGCAGCATCGCAAAGCTTTCGGTCAGCGTGATGCCGGTATGCGCCGTCGTCTGCATCAGATCGAACAATGTCGCCTTCAGACTATGCTCGGGGCACGCCGGATAGCCGGGCGCCGGGCGAATGCCCTTGTACTGTTCGCGGATCAAATCGGCGTTCGATTGCCTGGGGCTGGTTTCATAGCCCCAGATCTCACGGCGGACTCGTTGGTGCAGGAATTCGGCAAAGGCTTCGGCAAGCCGGTCGGCGAGCGCCTTCAGCAAAATGTCCTGATAATCATCATGTGCCGCCTTGAAGCGCGCCAGATGCGGCTCGATGCCGTCGCCGGCCGTGACGGCAAAGCCGCCGAGCCAGTCACCATCCGGCGAGACGAAATCGGCGAGGCACGAATTGGCCCGCCCTTCCCGCTTGGCGATTTGCTGGCGCAGGAACGGGAAACGGGCGAGTTCCTCGGCTCGGTTGTCGCCTTCGAACACCACCACGTCGTCGCCCTCGCGCCGGGCCGGCCAGATCGCCACAATGCCGCGCGGCCGCAGCCAATTCTCCTCAACGATCTGCCCGAGCATCTTCTGCGCATCCGCGAACAGATTGGTTGCGCTTTCGCCGACGATATCGTCGGTCAGAATTGCCGGGAAATTGCCGGCAAGCTCCCACGCCTGAAAGAATGGCGTCCAATCGATGTAGGGAATGAGATCGGCTACCGTCACATCATCGATAGTCTGCAACCCCGTCCAGGCCGGGCGCACCGGTGGATGCGCGGCAAAATCCGGCTTGAAGGCGTTGGCACGGGCATCTTCGAGCGACACCAAAGCCGATTGGCCGCTGTTGGCGCGCTTGATGCGGATCTCTTCATATTCGCGCGCTGTCGCGGCGACGAGATCATCCTTCAGCGTGTCACTGACCATCGTCCCCGCCACCCCGACAGCGCGGCTGGCATCGAGGACATGGATCACCGGGCCATCATAGGCTGGCGCGATGCGCAATGCGGTATGCACGCGACTGGTGGTGGCGCCGCCGATCAGCAACGGCATCGTCATCCCGGCACGCTGCATTTCAGTGGCGACAGTCACCATTTCATCGAGCGACGGCGTGATCAGCCCCGAAAGCCCGATCATGTCGGCGCCTTCGTCATTCGCCGCCTTCAGGATCGTCTGAAACGGCACCATGACGCCGAGATCGACGACCTCGAAATTGTTGCACTGGAGAACAACACCAACGATGTTCTTGCCGATATCATGGACGTCGCCCTTGACGGTCGCCATGATGATCTTGCCCTTGGACGAGCTGCCTTCGGCCTTTTCGGCCTCGATATAGGGCAGCAGATGCGCCACTGCCTTTTTCATGACTCGGGCCGACTTCACCACCTGCGGCAGGAACATCTTGCCGCTGCCGAACAGATCGCCGACCACATTCATGCCGTCCATCAGCGGGCCTTCGATCACATCGATCGGGCGGCCGCCGCTGTTGAACGCTTCGAGCCGCGCTTCTTCGGTATCCTCGACAACAAAGGCATCGAGCCCTTTGACGAGGGCGTGTTCGAGACGCTTCGTCACCGGCAATTCGCGCCAGGCCTCGGTGGCCTTTTCGGCGACGCTGCCGTCACCGCGGAAGCGCTCGGCAATTTCGAGTAACCTATCGGTGGCGTCGGCACGGCGGTTGAGGACGACATCCTCGCACGCCTCGCGCAGTTCGGGATCGATCGTGTCATAAACATCGAGCTGGCCGGCATTGACGATCGCCATGTCGAGGCCGGCCGGGATGGCATGATAGAGAAAGATCGAATGCATGGCGCGGCGTACTGGTTCATTGCCGCGGAAGGAGAAGCTCAGGTTCGAAAGCCCACCCGAAATATGGGCGTGCGGGCAGCGTTTGCGGATCTCGCGGCAGGCCTCGATGAAATCGACACCGTAGTTGTTGTGTTCTTCGATCCCCGTCGCAACAGCAAAGATATTGGGATCAAAGATGATGTCTTCCGGCGGAAAGCCATTGGCGACCAGCAGCTTGTAGGCGCGCTCACAGATTTCGACCTTGCGTGCACAGGTGTCAGCCTGGCCCTGTTCGTCGAACGCCATGATGACGACCGCGGCGCCGTAACGCTGTACCTTGGCGGCCTGTTCCAGAAAAGCGGCCTCGCCTTCCTTCATGCTGATCGAATTGACGATCGGCTTGCCGGAAACGCACTTCAACCCGGCTTCGATGACGCTCCATTTCGAACTGTCGACCATGATCGGAATGCGCGCGATATCGGGTTCGGCAGCGATCAGCTTCAAGAATGTCGTCATGGCGTGCTGCGCGTCGAGCAAGCCTTCGTCCATGTTGACGTCAAGGATCTGGGCGCCGCTTTCGACTTGCTGGCGCGCGACTTCGACGGCGGCGGTATAGTCGCCGGCCATGATCAGTTTCTTGAACCGGGCCGAGCCGGTGACGTTGGTACGTTCACCGATATTGGTGAAGCGTGCACTTGCAGATGTGGTCATGAGATCAAGCCGCCAGAATCATCGGATCGAGCCCGGTCAAGCGAGTCACCGGGGATAGCACCGGGATGGCACGTGGCGGATAGGAACGCACCGCATCGGCCATCGCCTTGATATGCGCAGGCGTCGTGCCGCAGCATCCACCAACGACATTGATCAGGCCTTCTTTCGCCCAAAGCTCAACCAGCGACCCGGTCTTGGCGGCGGCCTCGTCATATTGGCCAAGATCATTGGGCAGCCCGGCGTTGGGATACGCCATGACCAGCGTGTCGGCGATCCCGGCAATCGCCTGCACATGCGGACGCAGCAGATCGGCACCGAACGAACAGTTGAGCCCGATGGTCAGCGGCTTTGCGTGGCGGACGGCATACCAGAAGCTGTCGATGGCATGGCCCGAAAGGTTGCGACCCGACATGTCGGTGATCGTCATCGACAGCATGATCGGAATTTCGACACCGCGGCGATCGCTTTCTTCAAGGACCGCCATGATCGCGGCCTTGGCGTTGAGCGTGTCGAAGATCGTTTCAATCAGGATGAAATCGCAACCACCGTCGAGCAGCGCCGTGATCTGCTCGGCATAGACTGACTTGACCTGATCATAATCGACTTCGCGGAAGCCCGGGTCGTTGACGTTGGGCGACAGTGACAGCGTCTTGTTGGTCGGGCCGAGCGCACCAGCAACGAAGCGCGGCCGCCCGTCCTGAGCTTCGAAGCGATCGGCGAGGCGACGAGCAATGCCGGCGGCCGCCAGGTTCAGATCGCGGACAAGATGTTCGGCGCCGTAATCAGCCTGGCTGATCGTCGTCGACGAAAACGTGTTGGTCGACACGATATCGGAACCGGCCTCAAGATAGCCGCGCGTGATGGTTTCGATGATGTCAGGGCGAGTCAGGCACAACATGTCGTTGTTGCCTTTCTGCTCATGCGCCAGCCCCAGCGTCCCGGCATAGTCCGCCTCACCCAGCCCGAAGGTCTGGATCATCGTTCCCCATGCCCCATCTGTAATCAGGATGCGTTTGGCGGCTTCGGCGCGCAGCCGTTCGGCCGCCTTGCTCGGGGTCTTCATGCGGCATTCCTCATGGTCGGGCGAACCCCCAGCATATGGCAGATCGCGTAGGAGAGTTCGGCGCGGTTGAGCGTGTAGAAATGGAAATGCCGGACGCCGCCAGCATAAAGCCGCCGGCACAGTTCGGCAGCGACAGTGGCCGCAACCAGCTGGCGCGCTGCCGGCTTGTCATCGAGTCCTTCGAAGAGATGCGCCATCCAGGCCGGCACATTGGTGGCACACGGCACGGCCATGCGCTGCAACTGGGCAAAATTACTGACCGGCAGAATTCCCGGAACGATTTCGGCGTTGATTCCGGCCGCAGCGACCTGGTCGCGAAACCGGAAGAAAGTTTCGGGCTCGAAAAAGAACTGCGTGATGGCGCGGGACGCCCCGGCATCGAGCTTCGCCTTCAGCGCATCAAGGTCGCGCGACAGGCTGCCGGCTTCGGGATGGACTTCGGGATAGGCGCTGACCGAAATCTCGAAATCATGCCGACGCTTCAACCCCGCCACCAGTTCGGCGGCACTGGCATAGCCATCGGCACGCGCTTCGAAGCGGCCGCCAGCCACCGGCGGATCGCCGCGCAAGGCAACGATATGGCGAACCCCGGCATCCCAATAGGCATCGACAATGGTATCGATCTCGTCACGGCTGGCATTGACACAGGTCAGATGTGCCGCTGCCGGGATCGCGGTTTCGCCGGCGATCCGTGCCACCGTGGCGTGGGTGCGTTCGCGCGTCGATCCGCCGGCGCCATAGGTAACCGACACAAAACGCGGTGCCAGCGGGGCCAGCGTCTCCACCGAACTCCACAAGGTCGCTTCCATCGTTTCCGTCTTGGGCGGAAAAAACTCGAAGCTGACAGCGATATCGCCGGGCAAATCGGCATAGAGCGGCCCGCTCAGCGCGCGCGCGGCCTCGGTCATGTCATGGACGGACAGGGTCATGCCGCTTTCCTTTCGTCTTTCACCTTGGTGGCGAGCCACAAAGTCACGCCGATGGCATGCGGATCGGGCAAGCGTGCGGCAACACGGCCGGCGAGCCCTGCCCCAGCCATCCATTCCAGCATCTGGCTATCGGCAAAACCGAGCCGCAGATGACGCTGTTGGCTGCGCAGCTCTTCGCGGCCATGCGGCATGAAATCCACCACCAGCAATCGCCCACCAGGTGCCAGCACCCGCGCCGATTCGGCGATAACAGCGGCGGGATCATCGGCGAAGTGCAGGACCTGGTGGATTACCACCGTATCGATGCTGCCATCGGCCGGCGGCAGTGCATACATGTCACCTCGCCGGACACTGCCATGGGCAAGGCCCTCGGCTTCGATACGGCCGCGCGCCAGGCGCAACATTTCCGGACTGCGATCGATCCCAAGCGCCGTGGTTGCGCGCGGCCCCAACAACTCGATCATGCGGCCCGTGCCAGTGCCGATATCGAGCAGATTGCCCAATGGCGCCGGCCCCAACGACGCCGCAACCGCCGCTTCGACAGCGGTTTCAGCGACATACAATGACCGCTCCCGATCCCAATCCTCGGCGTGGGCAGCAAACCAGGCGTCTGCGGCCGCAGCGCGTTCAGCGCGAACCACCGCCAGACGTTCCTGATCGGCGAAGCCTGCGTCCTGGGCCAACGCATCGAACATCGCCAGCACGGGCGTCGTCTGCGCTGCCGGACCGAGTTGGACAAACACCCACGCACCTTCCTTGGCGCGGCTGACGAGTCCAGCATCAGCGAGAATGCGGATATGGCGCGAGACCCGGGGTTGGCTCTGATCGAGCACCGCCGCGATTTCGCCGACCGAAAGCTCCATGCGGCGCACAAGCAGCAGAATGCGGACCCGGCTGGGGTCCGCCAACGCACGCAAAATTACCAGCAACGCTTCCATCACGAGCAGGACATAAAGATATCTTTATATGTGTCAAGCGCTGCCACGCGGTTGTATGCAGGGACATTCTCGGGCATTGGCGGTGGCAATGGTTCGTTCCGGTCGCCTTGCCTTGTCTCGATCGCGGAGCGCCAGCATCGCCTCGGCAATCACATTGGCGCCCTTGCTCGCTGGTTGCATGACACCCCATGCCGCGAGCATCGAAACGGCCGAGGCCGACCGCTGGGAAGGCACCAACCGCCGCATCTATCAATTCAACAAGAATATTGATCGTGCGGTGTTGAAGCCCCTCGCCAATGGCTATCGCACCGTTGTGCCGACGGCGGCGCGGCACGGCATCACCAATGTCTACAGCAACTACGGCGAGCCGGCGAACCTGATGAACTCGGTATTGCAGGGCAAGATTTCGCAGGCCTTTCGCACGCTCGATCGTTTTCTGATCAATTCGACGCTCGGAGTCGGCGGCTTGGCGGACAATGCCACTGATCTGGGCCGCCCTCAGGAAAAGGAGGATTTCGGTCAGACCTTTGCCGCCTGGGGGTTCGATTCCGGCCCCTATGTCGTGCTGCCGGTGTTCGGACCATCGACACTGCGCGACAGCTTCGGACTGGCCGCCGATATCGTCATCGATCCGGCCGATTTCGCCCGCAATGCCGCCTTCAGCCCGAGTATTTACTGGCGCATCGGCCAGCTCGCGACGCGCATTGTCAACTTTCGGGCGCGCTTGACCGATCAGGGCGGCGACGCATTGCTCGCCGACAGCCTCGATGAATATGCACTCGTCCGCTCGGTCTATCTGCAAAGCCGCCGCAGTGCGCTTTATGACGGGAATCCACCAGAAGACCCGGAAGAGCAACTGGAAGAGGACGTCGCCGAACCGGCCACCTCGACCGTGCAGCCGCCTAGTCCCGAAGCGCCTGCCCCGCAATAAGCGGTGTCAGTGGCGCCAGGGCACCAAAGGCCCGTTCCTCTTCCTGCACCACCGGTGGCAACGCCAGACCGGCCGCCCGCACGAACGCCGCGGTATCGCGATCGAGGTGACAACCGACACCAATGACTTTCTGCAACGGTGTCAGCCGCACCTGCCAGCGCCGACGGTCGACATTGTCGCTGAGCACATGTTCAAGAAACAGGAACTGCCCGCCCGGCCGCAGCACACGGCGGATTTCGGCGAGCACCTTTGGCGGATCATCGACGCTGCAAAGCGTTAGACAGGTCACCACCGTATCGAAGCTGGCATCGGCAAAGGGCAACCCTTCGCCGGCCCCGGGCACCGATCGCACCGGCACGGGACTCGCCGCCAACCGGCCCGCAGCGCGCCGGTTCATGCCGTCGGAAGGCTCGACAACCGTCAACTGCTTTACCTTGGCAGCATCATAGAACGGCAGTGTCGCACCGCTGCCAAAACCGATTTCGAGCACATCGCCAGTGGCACCACGCACCAATGACGCGCGCCGGGCATCGATCGCCGGGTGCCCCAACGCCCGGTCGAGCAGCCACGGAAAGATGCGCTCGCTGTAAATGCCCATAGTCTCTCCCCTTGAGGGAATGATGATGGGTGCTTTCACCAAGGGCAAGCCTGCGCTATGCGCCAGCCATGCTCTCCCGAACTGCCTCACTTGCCCTGTTCCTGCTTGCCGCTGCCTGTGGCGGCAGTGACGAGAAAGCCGGCAGCGCCGGAACCGGTGAGGTTGCCGCCAAGGCGGTTGCCGATGTCGATGCCGCCATGGCCGACGCGCAACGCACCCGCACGGCGCCGCCCAATGCTTCAGCACCGGTGCAGCAATAAGGGCTTTGACCTGTCGGCAATTTGACACATGTTGCGGCTAGTCCTTCACAAGGGAACAGCGAAAGGCGCGTCATGACCGACAAGATTGGCCCGATGGAACTGATCGTTCTCGGGTTCGAAGGCAATAACTTCACCGGCGCGATAACGCCGGCGCTGCTCGATCTCGTTGATCGCGGCATTGTTCGCATCGTCGACCTCGCCATCGTCATCAAAAAGGCCGATGGCGAGACGATGATCCTCGAGATGCAGGATCTGAGCGCCGACGTGGCGGCCGCGATGGTTCGCCTCGCGGGCGAGATCAGCGGCCTGATGTCGGAAGCCGATCTGCTCGAATTGGCCGAGGACATGGTGCCCAACTCGACTGTTGCCGTGTTCCTCTGCGAACATCTGTGGGCGACGAATTTTGCCACGGCCGTTCGCAGTGCCGGGGGCACGCTGGTGATGTCGGAGCGCATCCCGGGCGATGTCATCGATGCGGCGCGCGAAGGCCTTTTGGCGCTTGGCGCGGAATAACCAGACCAAAGGGAGAGACAGATGTTCGGATCACGTCGTGGCCGCCCCAGCCTGATTGGCAGCGTGGCCCGCAGCGCCGCCCAAACAGCAGGCCGCACCGCGGTTGTCGTCGGCACCGCCAACGCCATGACGCGGCGTCGCGGTGGCCCGGCGGAACCCGCCGCTACTGCGGCTCCTGCGGCGGTTGCCGATTTGCAACCGGCCGCTCCAGCCCATGCCGCCGCCTTGAATGATGAGGGCATCGCGAAGTTGAAACAACTTGCCGAGTTGCACTCGGCGGGCGTGCTCACCGACGCCGAGTTCGCCGAACAAAAGGCGCGCGTGCTTCACGCTTGAGACTTTGCGGACCGCGCACTCCGGCGCTAGGGTTGCGCATCCCAGCGCTGGAGCTGCCGTCATGTCCCTCACGCTCTACACATCGGCAACGCCGAACGGCTACAAGGTGTCGGTGGCGCTCGAGGAAATGGCGTTGCCCTACGAGGTGGTGACCGTCGATCTCGCCAAGGGTGAGCAGAAGACCCCTGCCTATCTTGCCATCAACCCCAATGGCCGGGTGCCGACCCTGGTTGACGATGGCTTTCCCATCTTCGAATCCGGCGCCATCCTGATGTATCTGGCGGAAAAGACCGGCCTGTTGATGCCGACCGATACCCAGGGCCGCAGCCGCGTGGTCCAATGGCTGATGTTCCAGATGGGCGGCATTGGCCCCATGATGGGCCAGGCCAATGTCTTTTACCGCTATTTCCCGGAAAAGATTCCGGCGGCGATCGCCCGCTATCAAGGCGAAGGTCGCCGGCTGTTTGCCGTGCTCGATGCACAACTGGCGACGCATGAGTATCTCGCCGGGGATTACAGCATCGCCGATATCGCCAATTGGTGCTGGGTGCGCACCGCCAAATGGTCGGGAATCGAGCTGGAAGGCCTGCCCCATCTGCAACGCTGGATTGCCGCAATCGCCGAACGCCCGGCGGTGCAGCGCGGCATTGCCGTGCCGGAAACCATCAGGTTGAAGGACCCCGACAGCGACGATGCCCGCCGTGTCACCGAGCGCGCGCGCGGGCTGCTAGAGCTTGGCCGGCGCGAGGCCTAGCCGCGATATTCGGGCTCCAACTGCACGCCGAAGCTGTTGAGGGCCATGCTGACCGTCACATATTGTCCGACAACAAAGACCAGATCGATCAACTGCGTCTGGTTGTAGCGCGCGGCTAACTGCTTCCAGGTCGCGTTCGTGATGAAATGGTCCGTCACCAGTTCATCGACGGCGCGGAGCAGCACGTCATCGGCCGCATCGCTGCCGGCTGTCGGCCCGGCCTTGGCCAGCGCGACGTCGTCGGCAGTCATGCCGGCATGGTTGATCGCGATATCGACATGGTGGCCCCATTCATAGGCGGCCCGCGCCAGCCAGCCGACGCGCAGGATCGCCAGTTCGCGATCCCGAGGCGGCAGCGATGATTTGAACAGGATCTGGTTGCCCCAGTGCAGAAACTGCCCGGCGAGCGCCGGATGATTGGCGAGTGTCTTGAAGATGTTGAAGACGGGTGCCGCAGGCGCGCCCATTTCGCGGGGGCGCACGGTCTGCAATTGGTCAACGAGCTTGGCGTCCCAGGCCTCAGGTTCGATCGGTGCGATGCGCGGTGCGTCGAGACGGTGCGGAATGTCCATCAGTGTCCTCCCCTGCTTTCAGAGGAGACTGACGTGCGTCGCGCTGAAGGTCAAACCCAGTGGCGCAGTTCAGACCTTGTCGGAATAGAGGAACCGCCCGCCGCCGAGGCGCGTCAGCACCTGCTGCAAATCGGCCTCGGTCACCGTGAAGCAGCCCTGGCTGCGGCCGACCTTGCCCATGTCGCGCGCCATCGCTTCGGTCACATAAGGCGCGGTATGGATGACAATGGCGCGATCGAGCGCGTTGTTATTGGTCGGATCGAGCCCGATCAGCCGCATCGAGCGGCCATGCTTGCCGACATATTCGTTCGCCGTGACAAACGCCCCGGCGCACGACGCATAGCTGCCGTCGGAATTCGAAAACTGCTGCAACCAGCCACTATGCGCCGGATCGGAGCCGCGGCCATGCGCGACCAGCATCGACGTCGTGGTGCCCGAAACCATATCGACAAGATGGAAGCGCCGTTCCCGCGAAGCGCGGGAATAGTCCGCAATGGCGATGATATCGGCCTTCTGCACCTTGGCGCGATGCTTGCCAAAGGAACCGATGGCCCGCGCCATCATGCGGGGATCGAGCGGCGACGGCATCGCCGCCCGGGCCGGAACGGAAAGTGCCGCGGCACCGGCGGCAAGGCCGCCAAGCAGTCCGCGGCGGCTGAGAGATAGGGATTCGCGCAAAGGCAGGTCCTTGGCTGACGGGCCACGGCAAGGCCATGGGTTGATTCAATCGCTGTCCGCTTGCGGCGGCCAACCTGTTGATTGAACCTAAGCTTTCATCATGCCGCAAAGAAGACCGGGCGCCGACGAATATCCCGCCAATGCAACGGATCGTCGCACAACAGCCGTCAAGATGACCTTAATCATTATGAAAGGTTGCCCACTCGGCCAACGGCGCGCGGGCGGCGCGGGCGGCATTGGCCTTGTCTGCCGGGTCGGCGAAGCCGATCGCCATGCCCGTGAACAGCATCCGGTCTTCGGGAATGCCGATGAACTTGCGGATCGTTTCGGGATAGATCGCCCAGCACTCCTGCGGGCAGGAATCGAGCCCCTCCTCGCGCAGCAAAAGCATCAGCGATTGCAGATACATGCCGAGATCGCTCCATTGCGGCGGCCCCATTGTCTTGGCGACCGAGCAGAACAACGCCACCGGCGCGCCGAAAAACTGGAAATTGCGGGCGAACCACATCAACCGTTTCATCTTGTCCTCGCGCGGAATGCCGAGCGCCCGATAAAGCTCCTCCCCCACCGCAAAGCGATAGTCCTTGTAGGGTGACGGCAGCACCTTGGGGTAAATATCATATTCAGTCGGCTCACCGCCCGGCGCTTCGGCAAGCCGGGTGCGCATGATCGCCTTGAGTTCGTCGAGCTTGGGACCGCTGACGACATCGATATGCCAGGGCTGCAAATTGCCGCCCGAGGGCGCCCGCGCCGCCGCTTCAACCACGCGGCGGATGACGGCGGGATCGACCGGCGTATCCAGAAAGCCGCGCACCGAGCGACGGGAGGCGATGGCTTCACTGACGTTCATGATGGGTCCTCTTGCAGATTTTGTCGGCAACTCTGGTATCGCGGTGCAGGATTGCCTAGGAATGCCTTGTGTTGTCCAGCCTCCCCAATCTGCTGACCCTCAGCCGCATTCTCGCGGTGCCGCTGCTCGTCGTCCTGATGTGGGGCGATGGTCCCTATGAATGGCTGGCGGCATTCGTGCTGTTCTGCATCGCCGGGCTTACCGACTATCTCGATGGCTATCTGGCGCGGGCACAGGGCACGGTGTCGAAGATCGGCGTGTTTCTTGATCCGATCGCCGACAAGATCATGGTCGCCGCGGTGATCGTCATGCTGGTACACAGCGGCATCGTCCACGGCCTTGCCGTTGTGGCGGCACTGATCATTCTGCTGCGCGAAATCATCGTTTCGGGCCTGCGCGAATATCTCGCCACCTTGCAGGTCTCGTTGCCGGTGTCGGCGCTGGCGAAATGGAAGACGGCGTTTCAGATGATCGCGCTCGGCTCTCTGGTGCTGGTCGGCTCGGCAGCGACATTGCTACCCTGGCTTCCGGCCTATGAAATCGGTCTGGTCAGCCTGTGGATTGCCGCAGGCCTAACGCTGATAACCGGCTATGATTACCTGCGGGTTGGCCTGAAGCACATGGCATAAGCGTATGGAAATTCTCTACTTTGCTTGGGTTCGCGAACGGATTGGCATTGCCGCCGAAACGCTCGAGCCGCCTGTCGAGGTTGCCACGGTATCCGAGCTTCTCGATTGGCTGGCGATCCGATCGCCCGGCCATGCGGCAGCCCTCGCCGACCGCAGCGCCATCCGCATCGCCCTGGATCAGGACTTCGTCGGCTTTGACGCGCCGATAGCAGGTGCAGGCGAAATCGCCATCTTTCCACCGGTGACCGGGGGATGATCGCCGTCCGCGTTCAGGCCGAAGCGATCGACATCGCGGCCGAAACGCAGGCACTTTCACAAGGCCGGACCGATATTGGTGCAATAGTCAGCTTTGTCGGCCATGTCCGCGGCGATGATGGCCTGGTGGCGCTGACGCTCGAACACTATCCCGCAATGACCGAACGGCAATTGCAGGCGATTGCCGCCGAGGCAGAAGCGCGCTGGCCGCTGCTTGGCGGCATCGTCATCCACCGCCATGGCCGGATGCTGCCGGGTGAAGCGATCGTGCTCGTCGCCATCGCCAGTTCCCACCGCGCAGCCGCATTCGAAGCCGCGGAATTCCTGATGGACTGGCTGAAGACCAAGGC
>JAAFIT010000004.1:0-3015 GCA_013298745.1 Sphingomonadales bacterium | reverse complement strand
ATTCTGGAAAGAAGAAGACCGTGGCAACGAACGCCGCTGGGTCCGTGCCATGGCCAGCGACGATGCCGCGGCGGCACGCTGGACTGCCGGCTAGAAACCAGCAATTATCACACTGATATTTCTAATATTTTTTATTTCGGGAACAACAGGGTGATCGCGAATCGCCCGGCAAAACCATGCGGCGCATTCTCGTTGCTGACGAGATAATAGCGCAAGCCGCCGCCGATACTGACAAGCTGCCCGCCGATCTTGGTGACTTGCGAGGCCGTGATCGAGACAGGCACCGTCCAGCGATCGGATTTCCAGTCATAGGTGATGTCTGCCACCGCCGAATAGGTGAAGCCCGACTTCAACGCGTTGCTGATGAACGGATTGACGAAGGTCGTGCTGATATCGTTGCGCGCCGAATTGCCGGCGAACGACCAGATGTGATTGGCCAGCCCGCCGATTGTCACCGTGCCCATCTGCTTCAGCACCACCCCGGTCGGTCCGCCACCCCATTTCCCGCCAGACAGCAATGGGTCGGTTCCGGTCGGCACCAGGAACACCGGTCCGACACCCCAGATCGCACCCTTTGGTACAGCCGGGCTGAAGAACAGGCTCTGCACCGTATCACCCAGACCGAACTGGCTGCCGGCACCGGGGACGATGTTGTTCTGCCAGACAATCGGCAAAATCGTCCGCGAGATCATGTTCCATTCGCTGTTGAGGCGAACAGGAATCACCGGCTGGACATTAAGCGTGATACGCTCGCCCTGCCGTTCATCGCCAACCAGTGGACCGATATCGCCATCGAAATTGAATTGCAGCGGCACGCTGATCAACGCGGCGACCGGATTGGCGAGCTTGAGCGCCAGGGCTGCCGCGTCGTCGGCGGGCTTTGCTGCGGTAATCGACGGATCAGCAGTCGTTTGTGCGAGCAGTGGTGTGGCACCAAGGGCCGCATATGCCATGGCTATCGTGATGCGACGCATGATGACTTTTCCTATCTGGAAACTGGATCGCTGACTTCATAACATGGTTCCGCTTTACGGATTGTGCGCGACGGTCCTTTTTACAATCGTCATCTTCCGACTGCATAAACCGATCGGCCGTCTTTGATCGTTTCCACCACCTTGACGTCCTTGATCGTCGCCGGCGGGATCGTCAGCGGGTTCTTGTCGAGGATCACCAGGTCGGCAACCTTGCCGACTTCGATGCTGCCCTTGGACTTTTCCTCGAAATGCTGGAACGCTGGCCAGATCGTCATCGCCTTTAACGCCACCATCGGTGACAGCCGCTGGTCGGGGCCGAGCACATAGCCGGTTCGCGTCGTGCGGTTGACCGCCGAATCCCACACCCGCATCGAATTGGGGAAGGTCACCGGCGCATCATGATGGATGCTGAATTTCATGCCCGAATTCAGCACGGCACCGGTCGGCGAGATGAAGTTCGCGCGCTCCGGGCCGGCGACCGACTGGCGGTGCCAATCGCCCCAGTAGAAGGTGTGCATGGGGAATAGTGCCGGAAAGATCTCAAGCGCCTGCAATTTCGGGATCTGGTCGGCCCGCAGATACTGCCCATGGATCATCACGGTTCGGCGATCCGCACCCGGAAACTGCTTCTGCGCTGCGGCTGTCGTGGCGATCATCTGGTCGATCGCGGCATCGCCATTGGCATGGATCAACAACTGCCAGTTGTTGCGATAGGCCATGTCGACCCAGCCTTGTGCCTCGCCGGGCTTGGGGAAAGCGGGATAGCCCGCATAATCGGGCTTCTGCCCCGCCGGCACCTGCAGATAGTGTTTGGTGAACCAGGCGGTCTTGCCTTGCGGCGAACCATCGAAGGTCAATTTGACGCCGCCGATGCGGAAATGATCCGCATAGCCATCGCTCATCAACGGTCCGCGCAGGATGGGATTGTCCTTCAGCGTCACCAGATCGGCATAGGAAACGACATCGATCTTGAGCTTGCCGGCCTTGGCCGCGCCGACCAACATGCCCATCGACATCGCATCGGTCTTGCCGTCCTGCACTGTCGTGTAACCATTGGCCATGTAGACCTTCTGCGCCGCCTCGACCATCGCCAGCGCCTGGGCGGGCGTGAACTTCGGCAACAGCTTATAGGCGACAAGGCCATGGGCGTTCTCTTCCATCACGCCATTCGGCGTCCGCCCATCGGCTTCGCGCTGGATGACGCCGCCTGAAGGGTCCGGCGTGTCCGCGGTGATGCCCGCCAATTCGAGCGCCTTGCTGTTATAGGCGCCGAGATGGCCCGATTGATGTGTGAGCATGATCGGGATGGTGGTTGAAACGGCATCCAGTTCCTGCCGCGTCGGCGCCCGATGCTCAGCCAGTTGCGAATCGTCATAGTTGAAGCCGATCGCCAGACCACCGGCCTTGACCGCCGGTGACGTCGCGATGAAATCGCGCATGATCCGCTGGATATCGGCGATCGATTGCCCGGGTCCGTCAGGGGGCGGCAGCAAATTGGCCGAAACCGCCTGGATGCCAACCCCGCTGATATGGCCATGGGCATCGACGAAGCCGGGGATCATCGTCCGGCCCTGCAGATCGATCAACTGTGTCGCAGCGCCCTTTTCGGCCTTCAGAACTGCGGCCTTGCTGCCGACCGCGACAATCTTCCCGGCCTTGACCGCCACCGCTTCGGCGCTGGGCGCCTTGTCATTGACCGTGATGATCGGCCCGCCAAACCAGATGCTGTCGGCATTGGCGGCCAGGGCCGCGCTCGCCGGAGCCGCCAGCGCCGTTGTGAGCAGCAGTCTCATCAATGCCATCGCGCTTGCCCCCATTTGCCGACCCACAATAGTGGCCCGCTGCCGTTCGTTTCGATCGCGTTCGTTGCAGAATTCGCCATGGCAGGTTGGCCAGCCTTGCGAGGTGCATACCGGGCATTTGCCCCTCGCTTCACCGACACTCGCTACCGCACCGGCCTCGCTCAACGCGCGTACCAGATCACTTCGCCGATGCGGTATCCTCGACCATGAACAGGTGGCGATCGGCCGGCATCGCCGCC
>JAAFIT010000399.1 GCA_013298745.1 Sphingomonadales bacterium | reverse complement strand
CCGGCGCCCGAAACATCCGCAACATAGAAGCGCACTGTGATCCGGGCATCGACACCGGCAGCGCCGACCAGCGTGCCGAAATCATAATCGAGAATATTGTTCGCCGGATCGACAACCGACCCGATGATCGGCTCGCTGACCAGCGTGCCGCCGCCCACGACGACCGTTGACCCGAGATAGACGATGTTCGACGGCAACAGATCGCGGATGTGGGCGTCGGTGATGGTCTGGCCGGCCGCAACATCGAGATCGATCGTCCAGACATGCTCGAAATTCGGACCCGTCGCGGTTTCCCCCTCGGGGGCGTTCGACACCTTGGTGAGCGTCACCAGGCTGGGCGAGACGGTCCCCAGCGACGGTACAGCCTGCAGGATCGGTGCATCCACCGTCGGATTGTTGAGCGGGTCGCGCCCCAGCGCAAAGCCGCCCTGGGCGCTGATCTGCAGCTGATCGGCGATGTGCGCCGGGTCGAAATCGGCAAGCGGCGACAGGTTGAGACTGACGTTGATATCGACCGGCGTCTGATCGGCGGTGAACGAGCCAAAGGGCAGGGTGAGGACGACGAGCGTGTCACCAGGCGTGCCGGTGACAATGCGCGGGTTGCCGCTGGCATCGACCGCAAAGGGGTGAACCGCGTTGCCCAAGGCATCAAAGGTCACGACGGTGGCGGTAACCGGCTGGCCCAGAAACGTTGCCGAACCAAAGCTGATGCCATCGTCGGTTGCGGCACCGCTGCCATCCTTGCCGAGGGTCGGCAAGAACAGATCGATATAGGGCGCATAACCGGTCGTGCTGCCGGGGTCGGCATCCGAGACATTGTCGAAATTCAGGGTGATGCCAAAGGTACTGCCCAGTGCCGCCGTCGTCAGCGTGGGGACGATCGTCACGACAGGTTCCGCATCGAGAAGGATGCGATCTTCAAGCAGCATCACCGCATCGCTGCCCGGTGCCACAGTGCCGGCGAGACCCCGCCGACCCGCCGCCAGGCCATGCCGGCTGGTCGCGCCGAGCCAGCGCGCCAGCCGCTTGCCGAGGCCGGCGTCAGCGGTCATCTGGCCGCAGCAGGGGCAGCGGCGACCAGACGGTAGGTCGGCAACAATGTGCCTTCGCCATCGGCACGCGCAATATCATAACCAAGATCTGTCAGCAGCGTGCCACGCGCCCGCGACAGATTGGCGGCGGCAACCATCGCGGTCGCTTGCGCCTCGGCATAATCGAGTTCGGAGGCCGTCACCCGGTCCTGCGCGCCCAGCAATTGATCGAGGTAGAGGACGCCATCGGTGCCACCGCCACTGCCGCCCAGTCCCGTCTGCCAGCGCGTGGTAATCGTCGCCTGATCGGCGGTCGCAAGCTTGAGCGCTTCACCGCGGCGCACCAGTTCATTGTTCGCGGTGACAAACTCGTTGGCCGACACCTCGAGTTCCATCATGACGGTGTCGATGGTGGAGCGGGCCTGTAGGGCCTGTTGCATCGTTTCGATCCGCCGCCGGTCATAGCGAGCCCGACGTTCATCCTTGCCGAGCGGCACGGCGAAGCGCGCGCCGACGGTGTAGCTTGGTCGTTCGTACCAGGCATCCTGCAGGGATGGGAAAATATTGCCATTGTTGTGGCCGCCGCGCGACGAGCCTTCCAGAACAAGGTCGAGTTGCGGCATCCGCTCGCTCTTCGCCATGCCCTCGCGCAACAACGCCGAGCGATAGCCGAGGAAGGCCGTTCGCACTTCGGGCCGCTGCGCCAGGGCTGTCGTTGTCAGGGACTGCATATCGACCCGCATGAATTGCGGCGCCGGCAAGTCCGCCGGAACAAGCGCGCCCACCAACTCCTGATCGTTGACCAGCGCCTGCAAGCGCGCCTCGGCATTGCGGACCGCATTGGCGGCGCGCACCAGACCGGCCGACCGTTCGGCGGCAACGGCGCGGGCGCGGCTGAGTTGTAGCGGCTGGGCATCGAGCCCCGACCGCCGCTCGAGCCGTGTTGCCAGATCCTCGACATTCCCCGCGGCGCGCTTTTCCTGCGCATAATTGGCGCGCGCCAGATACAGCGTCCAATAGCCCCGGATCAGTTGCAGCAAATGGCTTTCGGCTTGACGGCGGAATTCGAGCCGAGCCGAATCCGCCTCCAGCCCGGCGATGCGCTCGATGGCGGTGTTATAGTCTTCACCCGCTTCGCGCAGCAGCGGTTGCACGATGCTGAGGGTGGTTCGCGAACGCGACTGGGTGGTGGGATTGTAGATGATATTGTTGGTGGCGAGGTTGGAAAAGCGCTGCGCCAGCGTCACCTGCGTGCCCGTGCGCAAGCGCGCCCGCAGCCCGGCTTCGACGCTGTTTTCGATTTCCTTCAACCGCGGGTCGCCCGCCGTTTGCGACAGGGCGGTGGTGCGATCCTCGTTATCGCTGTGCCGGACCTCGGCAAAACCTTCGGCCGTGTAGCGTCCCCGGGCTTCATCGACACCGGTATCGCGGATGGCCGGCAAGGCACCAAAGACCCCCAGCTGGAACGATGACCGCGCCGCCCGATCGATGACGTCATTCAAGCGCAGCGCCCGACCGTTGTTGCCGACGTCAACAACATCGGATGTCCACCAGGCGACATTGCCCACCGGCGCAGCTTGCAATGCCACCGGCGCCGCAACGGTGCCACGCCGGGACACGGCATCGTTGACGAAGGTTTCGAAGTCTCGCGAAATCGCGGCGGTATCGGAAATCGCGAACTTGTCTTCAATGCCGCCCTGTCGCACGACCGCGCCGGGCGGCTGATTGATCACAGTGGTTGCGGGCGTTGCGCTGATCGATCCTGGTGTCGCTTGAACCGTTTGGGCGCCCGCTGGAAACGTCGCCAACACCAGCAACAGCGGCGAAAAGTTCCGGCAACAGGCCATAGTCTACCCCAAGCGCGACACTGTCAGCAACGAACACCCCCGGACTGACCTGTAATTTACTAGAATGTTACGCCGATGGTTCGCAAGCGCATAGTGAATGCCAAAAGAAACTGGCACGATCCGCACCGAAAGGCCGATTTCGCAACCGTATCGATCCTTTATCACCCGCTGTTGCGCAGGCCCGCCGCAATCCCGTTGATTGTCAGGTGGATACCCTCGGCAATGCGGTCGTCCGCTTCGCCGGCGCGGCGGCGGCGGATGAGATCGATCTGCAACTCGTTCAAGGGATCGATATAGGGCAGCCGCAACTGCACCGATCGTGCCAGCACCGGCTGGCGTTCAAGCAGCGTCGATTGGCCGGTC
>JAAFIT010000397.1 GCA_013298745.1 Sphingomonadales bacterium | reverse complement strand
CGCCGCCAACCGGCAAATCTATGGCCAATGGACCGCCGCCATCCCGTCACGCTTCATTTCCGAACTGCCGCCCGGCGAGATCGACGTGTCGAGCACGATGGCCGGAGGACCCAGCCTGTGGCGCGCCGCGCTCGCCAATTCCGGCGCCGGCGGCGATCCGTTCGGCGATGTGGCGCGCGGCACCGGGCGCGGCCCAGGGTGGAACCGCGCGGCGGCACAGGGCGGCTTTCAAGCAGCAGCACGCGGCCCGGTGCTCGAAGCCCGCGCCAGCGCGGTTTCGGTCGGGCTGAAAGGCCGTAGCGATGTCGCGGTCGGTGCGCGCGTCTTCCACAGCAAGTTCGGCAACGGCGTGGTGACGGCCATCGACGGCAACAAGCTCGAAATCGATTTCGAACACGCCGGGGCCAAGCGGGTGCTGGATAGTTTTGTGGAGGTCGTGGGCTAGAGCCCAACCTGCCGCAACATTCACCATGACACCTCTGTTCGTCCTCTGTTGTCTCCGTTGAACTCGGCAGAGTTCCGAGGGGTGAACTACGGCATGGCTACACGCGCACCCCGAATCAGAGCCGCGAACTCTACCCATGGCGAGTGCCAACGGGACGCCGGACGCCAGCCGCGGACATGCCGGCGGGAGCAACAAAGACCGGATTTGCGTGGGAATCAGTGGATATCGTCTATTCTGGTCAAGCAATCGCTCATTTTTGTTTCAGATTGCATAATTTCTGACAGAGCAAAAAATGCGCGCTGTTATAGGCGCCACGCGGCCGGGTGGTTCGGCAGCAGAATTAGGGGTCCCACACATGATTAAATCGATGATCGGCGCCCTTGGCGTCGCCTCGCTTCTCGCCGTGCCGGCAACAGCGGCTGTCACGGTCACCTTCGAAAATGCGACCGTGCAGAACAGCACGGCCGGCTTTGATTTCGTCGGCATCGAAACCTTTGAAGGCACCAGCACAGGGTCGGGCAAGACCCTGAACACAACCTTTGGTGGCAGCGAGATTTCCGGCATTTACACCAACCTGCGGGTTGATAATGCCAACCGCTTCGGTTCGGCCGGCGGTGTTGGCAAGCATGCCGTGGCACAGGGCGGCGTGGCTGGCTATGAATTGGCGCTGACAACGGCGCGTCCCGAGGGCATCACCTATTTCGGTTACTGGCTGTCGGCGCTCGACCGCGGCAACATTCTGGAATTCTACAGCGGCGCCACGAAACTCTACACCTTCACGCCCGATAATGTCATCGACCGGATCGGCGGTTGCCCTGTACCGCCGGCCGCTGCCAATCCGTATTGCGGCAATCCGACCACGCCTTTCCTGGGTTTGAACGCCCGCGAACCCTATGCCTTTGTGAACATCTACTTCACTGGCAATCAGACGTTCGATCGCGTGAAGTTCTATGAAAGCCCGAACGTCGGCAATTATGAAAGCGACAACCACACGGTTGGGTATTTCACCGACATCACCGGCAACGGCGTTCCCGAACCCGCAAGCTGGGCGATGCTGATCGGCGGTTTCGGCCTCACCGGTGCCGCAATGCGCCGCCGCCGCGTCAGCGCATTCGCCGCCTGACGCCTGCACGGCAACATCATTTGGGGGTCGCTCCTACGGGGCGGCCCCTTTTTGTTGTTGCTCCGTTTCAGCTAGCCCACACCTGCCCTCTTGTCGCTCCATACTCACGTCTCGGCGACTCTGTCCTACACGAACCAATTTGGTTATAGTGGCGTGTGCCTCGCCATGCTTCACGCTTCTCGCCCGCGCTGTCGTCGCTCTGCGCACGCGCAGCATTTTTACAATTTTCCAACTTTAAACTCACCGAAAACCGTAAACTTCGACAATTTGTAAAGATATTCTTAACGGCGCTCACCCTTGCCCACCACCCTCCACGTCCCTACACCCAAGCCATCGTGGCCAGCATCCCCCCGCCGTTCCTGATCCCCAATTTCCGTGCCTTTTGGGCGGCGCGGTTCATGGGAACGATCGCCAGCATGATGCTGGTCATCGTTATCGGCTGGCAGGTTTACGACATCGCCCGCCAGACGATGAGCCCGCGCGACGCGGCGTTCCTGCTCGGCATGGTCGGGCTGGTGCAGTTCCTGCCGCTGTTCAGCCTGACATTGGTGGTTGGCGTCATCGCCGACCGCGTAGATCGCCGTTACATCGCCCGGGCTGCCATCACTTTGAACCTGCTCTGCGCCGTGGTGCTGGCAACGCTGGTGCTGCGCGATGCCGTCACCATCAAGGCGCTGTTCGTCATCGCCTTTGTCTTCGGCATCGCCCGCGCCTTTGCCGGGCCATCGATTTCAGCATTGGCGCCGACTCTGGTACCGCGCGAGATCCTGCCATCGGCGATCGCGCTCAATTCGATCAGCTGGCAGGCCGGCGCCATTGCCGGGCCGCCGCTCGGCGCCTTTCTGTATGCCGCCAACCCGGCTGCGCCCTATATCGCCGCGGCGATGCTGTTTGCGGCCACGGTGATCGCGCTGTTCCTGATCACCCCGGTGCCGCGCCCGGCGCCGGCCACCGTATCGCCGTGGCGCAGCCTTGTCGAAGGGCTCGGCTATGTCCGCAACAACCGCATCGTTTTGGGCGCGATCAGCCTCGATCTCTTCGCCGTCATGCTCGGCGGCGCCACGGCGATGCTGCCGGTCTACGCCCGCGATGTCCTCCATGTCGGCGTCGAAGGGCTAGGGCCGCTGCGCGCCGCACCGGCAGTGGGGGCGGCGGTGACGGCGCTGGTGCTGGCGTTCCGGCCGCTCAGCCGCAATGTCGGCCCGGTGATGTTCCTGTGCGTCGGGCTGTTCGGCATCGCGACGATCGTCTTCGGGCTATCGACCAACATGCGCGTCAGCCTCGCAGCGCTTGTCGTCCTCGGCGCGGCCGACATGATCTCGATGTATGTCCGCGGCTCGTTGATCCAGTTGCACACGCCGGATGCCATGCGCGGCCGGGTATCGTCGGTTTCGATGCTGTTCGTGTCGGCATCCAACGAGCTTGGCGAGTTTGAAAGCGGTGTGACCGCGGCGTGGTTTGGTCCCGTGGAATCGGTGGTCTTCGGCGGGGTCGCGGCGGTCGTCGTCACCGGCCTCTGGGCCTGGGGCTTCCCCGAACTTCGGAAAGCCGACCGCTTCGAAACGCAGCAAGAGGATGACATTCGCCCCGCCGCTGCGGCATAACCCCTTATCCTTTCGGGAGACGTGACATGAAGGCCAACAACATCCTCGAAACCATCGGCAACACCCCGCATATCC
>JAAFIT010000396.1 GCA_013298745.1 Sphingomonadales bacterium | reverse complement strand
AACTTCGGCGCGGCCGTGACGCGTAGCGCCTTTGGCTGAGGCTCCATCCCCGGCGCCGGTCGCGCCGGGCAGAACCGCGCTCACCGGCTGTTGCCCGCGCTGCGGCAAGGGCCGGTTGTTCGCCGGAATCATTGCGTTCGCGCCGCGCTGCGCCGTCTGCGGGCTGGATTTCCAGGCCTTCAACGTCGGCGACGGCGCTGCCAGCTTCCTGATCCTGATCGTCGGCGCCATCGTCACCGGGCTGGCGATGTGGCTCGAGTTGAGCCGTGAGCCGCCCTGGTATGTCCATGTGCTGCTCTGGGGCCCGCTGGCGCTGGTGCTGACACTGGCCTTCATGCGCATGGCCAAGGGCTTGTTGATCGCGCTCGAATTCCGCCACGAGGCGCGTCAGGGCAAATTGTGAAGCGGCTGCCGCTTTTTCCGACGCTGCTGACATTCTTGATGCTGACCGTGCTCATCAGCCTCGGGATCTGGCAGCTCGACCGCCGGGCCTGGAAGCACGAGCTGATCCGCCAGCTTGAAGCCGCGCAATCGCTGCCGCCACTCGAGCCTGCCGATTTCCTCGCCGCCATGACCGGGCCGACCAGCGTCCAGTATCGCCGTGCCGAACTGCCCTGCTCGCCGGGCACGGTGCTGCCCTATGATCTGAAGGGCGGCAGCAGCGCCGGTGGCGAATCAGGCTATCTGCTGCTCGTTTCGTGCAGACCAAACAATCGCCCGCCGGATATCGTCGCGGTGGCGGGCTGGACCAAGCGTCCCGATGCGGCGCGTACACCTCTCCACGTTGATACCGTGTTCAAGGGTCTGATCATCGAACGGCCCTATGGCGATGCCCCCGGCCGGCCGCAGTTCATGCTGATTCCCGATACCGCCGTGCCCCCGCTGGAACCATCACGGATGCCGACGCCGCAGGACCTGCCGGACAATCATCTGTCCTATGCCGGGCAATGGTTCGGCCTCGCTGTCGTGCTCGCCAGCATCTATGGCCTGTGGTTGCGGCGGCGGCTGAAACTTGCAGCAACCGCCCTAGCACCCTAATCGCTTCGGCCATGCGTTACATCAGCACCCGCGGCGCGGCTCCCGCGCTTGATTTCCAGGCTGTCACCCTTGCCGGGCTGGCGAGCGATGGCGGACTTTATGTGCCCGAAAGCTGGCCGCTGTTCAGCCAGGCCGACATCGCCGCGATGGCCGGCCTGTCCTATGTCGAGACTGCCGTGCGCGTCTGCGCGCCGTTCGTGGGCGAATCGCTCACCGAATCTGAGCTTCGCGGCATCCTGACCAGCGCCTATGCCAGCTTCAGCCACGCCGCTGTGGCGCCGCTGGTTCAGCTCGATGATCGTCATTGGCTGCTCGAACTGTTCCACGGGCCGACGCTGGCGTTCAAGGACGTGGCGATGCAGGCGCTCGGGCGGCTGTTCGAAACCTTCCTCGGCCGCAGCGGCGGCCATGTCACCATCATCGGCGCCACCTCGGGCGATACCGGATCAGCCGCAATCAACGCACTCGCCAATCGCGACGGCGTCGAGGTGTTCATGCTCCATCCCAAGGGCCGGGTGTCGGAGGTGCAGCGCCGCCAGATGACGACGGTACTCGCCGACAACATCCACAATATCGCGATCGACGGCAATTTCGACGATGCCCAGGCGCTGGTGAAGGCGATGTTCAACGACGCCAGCTTCGCCACGCGCTTCAACCTGTCGGCGGTCAATTCGATCAACTGGGCGCGGCTGATGCTCCAGATCGTCTATTACTTCTATGCCGCCGTGCGTCTCGGTGCGCCCGACCGCGCCATCAGCTTCTCGGTGCCGACCGGCAATTTCGGCGATGTGTTCGCCGGCTATGCGGCGAAGCGAATGGGGCTGCCGATCGACCGGCTGATCGTCGCCACCAATCGCAACGACATCCTGCACCGCGCGCTGGCGTCGGGCGATTATTCGACCTGCAGCGTTACGCCTACCGATGCGCCGTCGATGGACATTCAGGTGTCGTCGAACTTCGAGCGCTTGCTGTTCGATCTTGCCGGCCGCAATGGCGCCGCCACCGCCGCGCGGATGCAGTCGTTCGAGGCGACCAAGGCGATGGTGATCCCCGCCGATCAGCGCGCTGCCGCTGCGGCAATCTTCGACAGCGCCGCGATTGATGCCGACACGCTGGCAGCGACCATCCGCTGGGCACATGAGCATTGTGGCGAGATCATCGATCCACACACCGCCATCGGCCTTGCCGCTGCCCGGACCAGCGCCGGCACGACGCCGGTCGTGACGCTGGCCACCGCGCATCCCGGCAAGTTCGGTGACGCCGTGACGCGCGCCTGCGGCGTGGCGCCGGTGCTGCCGGCGCGCGCGCAGGGCCTGTTCGAACGGAAAGAGCGTTACGACAGTCTGCCTGCCGATCTGGCCACGATCGAAGCCTTTGTCGCGGCACGAGCGCGGCCGGCATGAAATCGCCGATCATCGCCCATACCGCCCATGGCCTGCGCGTTGCCACCTGCGCGACGCCGGGGGTGGAAACCGTCGCGGTCGCGCTGCACGCCGATGTCGGCGCGCGGTTCGAGGCGGCCGATCACAACGGCCTCGCGCATCTGTTCGAGCATATGGTGTTCAAGGGCACCACCACGCGCAGCGCCCGCGCCATCGCCGAGGAGATCGAGGACGTCGGCGGCAATTTGAACGCCTGGACCAGCCGCGACACCACGGTGTTCCACGCCCGGCTGCTGGCGCGCGACCTGCCGCTCGGCATCGCCATCATCGCCGATCTCGTCACCAACCCGCGCTTCGATGCCGATGATCTGGTGCGCGAAAAGGATGTCGTGCTGCAGGAGCTTGGCGAGGCGCGCGACACCCCCGACGACATTGTCTTCGATCATCTGCAGGAAGCCGCCTTTCCGGGGCAGGCGCTCGGCCGCTCGATTCTGGGCAGTGAAGAGAGCCTTGCGCGGCTGACCGTCGATGACCTGCACCACTGGCTCGCCACCGGCTATCGCAATCCACGGCTGACGCTGGTTGTCGCCGGCAAGGTCGATCATGATGCCGTGATGCGGCTCGCCGAAGCGGCATTCCCCAACGGCGGTGACGCGGCGGAACCTGTCGGCGAAATCGCGAGTTTCGCCGCCGGACAGTTCGCTGATCCGCGCCGCTTCGAACAGGCGCAATTGACCAGCGGCTACCCCGCCCCCGGCCATCATGATCCGATGCACGATGCCGCCGCGCTGTTCACGCTGGCGGCCGGCGGCGGCATGTCATCGCGGCT
>JAAFIT010000395.1 GCA_013298745.1 Sphingomonadales bacterium | reverse complement strand
CCACCGCTCGGGCAATTGTTGGGGTTGTAGTTGAGCAGCTGGCTGTAGAATGGCGTCGTTTCGGTATGCGAAACGTCATAGGAGAAATCGTTGGTCAGACCGTCAATCGGCTGCCAGCGCACCGCGACACGCAGGCCCCGGCGATCGGCAAGGTTCCAACCGGCCTGGCCCGCAAGGGGGTTCTCGGTGGTCGCGTCCTGATGCGACACGACACCATCGATCTTGGCGCTGAAGTTGTGGAATTCGGGCAGGTCGAGGTGAATTTCACCATTGTAGATACCGTAGTTGCCGATACCTGCGGTGACGCGGCCACCGAATTCACCCGAAGGCGCGCGGTTGACGATCGACAACGCGCCACCTTCGGTATTGCGGCCGAACAGCGTGCCCTGTGGGCCCTTCAGAACTTCGACGCGCTCGATATCGAACAGCGCGGTGTTCACGCCGTGCTGGCGACCGAGATAGACGCCATCGATGTAAACGCCGACGCCCTGTTCGCGTGCCGGCTGGTTGGCATCGAGCGGCACGATGCCGCGAATACCGATGGTCAGCGCGTTGGTGCGGGCTTCGAACGGCGCAATGCGCAGCGATGGTACGCTGCCATCGGCGAGATCAACGAGGCTGACGACTCGGCGTGACTTCAGCGTGTCACCGCCAAGCACGGTGATCGAGATCGGGGTCCGCTGGACATTGGTTTCGCGCTTCGTGGCAGTGACGATGATTTCGCCCAGGCCATTTTCGCCGTCGTTGATGGCTTCGGCGGCCGCGGCCGGAGGGGCAGCCGCCGGAGGAGCAGCGGTCTGCGCGGCGAGCGGCCCGCTGGCCATGACATCAAGGAGCGCCAAAACGGCGAGCGAGGCAGTATATTTCATGACAACGAGGTTCCCGGAACGGTTGGGGTGGCAACGCGGTCCGGTTAGGCGGCTTCAGTGACAGAAAAGCTGCATCCGTGTTTCGGGATTGTGACAAGCCGTTACAGTGAATCGCCTGTGGCAAATTTGTCGCAACACCCCAGGCGGACCGAAATCGCCGAACAGTCACGATGATTGTCACAATCGCCGTGTTGAACAATCGCTTGACCGCAATCGCTTTGGCCCTATGACCGGCGGCGGGCCACGCGGTCCCAACGCCGCGCGAGCTCTCTGTAAGGAGAGAACATGACTAATAAACCTACCGCGCTTCCGGCGCGTGCGCATTTTTCGTCTGGGCCATGTGCCAAACGGCCAGGCTGGACAGCTTCACAACTTGCCACCGATTCGCTCGGCCGCTCGCACCGGTCCAAGATCGGCAAGGCGCGTCTGAAGCTCGCCATCGACCTGACCCGCGAGATTCTGAACGTCCCCAGCACGCATCGTATCGGCATCGTGCCGGCATCGGACACCGGCGCCTATGAAATGGCGATGTGGAGCCTGCTCGGCGCCCGCCCGGTCACCATGCTGGCCTGGGAAAGCTTCGGCGAAGGCTGGGTGACGGATGCCGTCAAGCAGTTGAAGCTCGACGCCGAAGTCGTCACCGCCCCCTATGGCGAATTGCCCGACCTGACCCGCATCGATCAGAGCCGCGATATCGGCTTCACCTGGAACGGCACCACCTCAGGTGTGCGCGTGCCGAATGGTGACTGGATCCGCGACGACCGGGAAGGGCTCAACCTCGTCGATGCTACCTCGGGTGTGTTCGCGCAGGACATTCCCTGGGCCAAGGTCGATGTGCTCACCTATAGCTGGCAGAAGGTGCTCGGCGGTGAAGGCGGCCATGGCGTCCTCATCCTCGGCCCGCGTGCTGTCGAGCGGCTGGAAAGCTACACGCCGGCCTGGCCGTTGCCCAAGATTTTCCGGCTGACCCAGAAGGGCAAGCTGATCGAAGGCATTTTCAGCGGCGAAACCATCAACACGCCTTCGATGCTGGCTGTCGAGGACTATATCGACGCGCTCGATTGGTCGAAGCACATCGGTGGCCTGCCCGAGTTGATGGCGCGCGCCGATGCCAATGCGACGGCGCTCAATGATTGGGTCGATCGCACGCCGTGGATCGAAAATCTCGCCAAGGTGCCCGCCACGCGCTCGAACACCAGTGTCTGCCTCACCCTGCCCGGCACGTCGGAAGACCAGGTCAAGGCGATGGTCTCGCTACTCGAGAAGGAAGGCGCGGCCTTTGATATCGGCGCCTATCGCGATGCCCCTCCGGGCCTGCGCATCTGGTGCGGCGCGACGGTCGATACCGCCGACGTCATCACGCTGACGCATTGGCTCGAATGGGCCCACGCCCAGGCGACCGCCTAAGCCCATCTCCCCTCCCGCCAGCGGGAGGGGTCGGGGGCGGGTTCTTCAACACCGCCCTGCCCCATGTCATTCCCACCCCCAGCCCCTCCCGCAAGCGGGAGGGGAGTCGAGGAAGCTAAAATGCCCAAAGTCCTTATCTCTGACGAAATGTCCCCCAAGGCCGCCGAGATCTTCCGTGCCCGCGGCATCGAAGTCGATGAAATCACCGGCCTTTCCAAAGACGAGCTGATCAAGATCATCGGCAATTATGATGGCCTCGCCGTGCGCAGCGCCACCAAGGCCACCAAGGACGTCATCGCCGCCGCGTCGAACCTGAAGGTCATCGGTCGTGCCGGCATCGGCGTCGACAATATCGACATCCCGACAGCATCAGGCGCCGGCATCGTCGTGATGAACACGCCATTCGGCAATTCGATCACCACCGCCGAGCACGCCATCGCGCTGATGTTTGCGCTGGCCCGCCAGCTTCCCGAAGCCGATGCGTCGACGCAAGCGGGCAAGTGGGAAAAGAACCGCTTCATGGGGGTCGAGCTGACCGCCAAGACATTGGGCCTGATCGGTGCCGGCAACATCGGCAGCATCGTCGCCGATCGTGCGCTGGGCCTCAAGATGAAGGTCATCGCCTTCGATCCGTTCCTCACCCCGGAACGCGCCGAAGCCATGGGCGTCGCCAAGGTGACGCTCGAGGAACTGCTGGCGCAGGCCGATTTCATCACCCTGCACACGCCGCTGACCGACAGCACGCGCAACATCCTGTCGGCCGAAAACCTTGCTAAAACGAAGCCCGGCGTGCGCATCATCAACTGCGCGCGTGGCGGCCTGATCGATGAAGCCGCTTTGAAGGCCGGGCTCGATTCGGGCCATATCGGCGGCGCAGCGCTCGACGTCTTCGTCGAAGAGCCCGCCAAGGCCTCGCCGCTGTTCGGCACCCCCAACTTCATCAGCACGCCGCACCTCGGCGCCAGTACCGATGAA